>DHSK01000193.1:14141-25614 GCA_002408445.1 Syntrophomonas sp. UBA5288 | reverse complement strand
GGACTTACCGCTGCCCTACTCGGGGGATGCCCGCTGCGTCAACTGGTTATGTCAGGTGAAGGAGACATGGATGCGGCATCAGTTGTTTTAGGCATGATCGTGGGGGCAGCGTTCAGTCATAACTTTGTGCTGGCTTCTTCCGCGGCTAAAGCTGCCGCCGCCGGCGCACCAGCCGTAGCCGGAGGGCCAGGAATATACGGGCAGATCGCCTGTGTAACGGGAATAATCATTGTTGCCCTGATTGGATGGACAATGAAAGAGGATTAAGGGGGCTATATTTATGGAAATAGTAGATGTTAGAGGGTTAAGTTGTCCGCTACCGGTAATACGTACTAAGAAAGTCATCGATAAAGGAGCGGCCGAGATTAAGGTGCTGGGCAACACTGCCGTTTCCCGCGAAAACGTTAGTCGATTGGCCCATACCTGTGGATATAATATTAAAAATACCGTTGATGACAAAAACGGCTGGGAAATGATATTAAATAAATAGTGCTGAAAGGTCCTTTATGCTACCCGGAAAGGGCGGCATAAAGGGCCTTGAATCTAAAAAGAGCAGGCATTAAGCAAGCCCGCTCTTTTTAGATGGAAATGAATCCTAAACTATTTTACTCTTAGCGGAATGATCATAGCCGCAACCAAAACTATCCATCCGATCACCTCAAGGGCTGTGTTGCCTTTGGCTCCCGGATAGAGCAGTAATGGCGGAGCCAGCAACATCAGAAGTAACGCCGCTCCCTTTAAACGGAGTGCCTTGGTACCGTTATCAGCCATTTATGAACACCCCTTTCCACTACTTGACCGTCTTAAGGAACACATACAAAAGCAACCAGGCGATGATACCGAGAATTACACCCAGAATCAGGCAATACTTAAGAGTCTTACCGATTACTTCACCTTCACGTCCAGTTAAGCCAACAGTGGAAGTTCCAACTATAACTTTGGCCGGTGCCAGCATGCTTCCGATCGAACCACCGGCTGACTGAACCGAGGCCATTATTAAAGTGCTGACTCCCAGCAGACTGGCAACCTGGGCCTGAAATGCTCCGAACATAACATTGGAATTGGTATTGCTTCCGGTCATAAAGGCACCCAGAACTCCCACCAGCGGTGCAAATACCGGGTATATTGCTCCGAGCCCGACCGATATGCCTTTGGCCAAGGTATAAGTCATTCCGGATTCCACCATAATAAATGCCATTAATACCATTGCGGTAGTAGCAAGACTGGACCCGGTACCATCCTTGGCCACCTTGCCAATAACCGTTTTAAAGGTTCCCGGTTTCCAGTGTCCGGTAATGGAATAAACTATGATGCCTGCAATTCCGGCATAAACCAGAAGCGCACCGACATGACCAACCACACTTACCTTCGAAGACCAGCCCGCCTCCGTTACCCAGCCATACGCGGTTTGATACTGCGGGAAATTAAGTTTTAGAACGATATACTGTTTCATGGTATCTTCCAGACCGGGTACGAATTCTTGGAGGGCAACGATGATGATCAAAGCGAAATATGCGGCAAAAGCCAGTTTGAAAGGCATTTTTTTCACGAAGGTACGTCCCTTGAACTCTTCCGTTCCTGCTGCTGCTTCGGCCAGGGTCTCAGAATCAAGCACTTCGGCATCAGCAGTCTCCTTACGGTATTTGGGTAAACGGGTCAAAACCGCCACTACTATCATACCCACAATACCAGCTAAAAATGTTGCCAGAGAAGGTTGCCACTGGGCTACCAGCCACTGGGTTGCGGACATACAACCGGCAACTATTAACGCAACACCCCAGCCTTTTTTTATGCCATTAAATCCAGCAAAACAGTGAATGGCAAAAAAAGCGCAAAAGATGCCGGCTAAGCCGGTAAATGCGGCAGTATAGGGCGCCAACTCTTCACCCGGCAATCCGGTACTGGCCTGCAAAGCGGCAAACGAGGAAGCCATGTCGCCAAAAGTTACTGACCAGGAATGCCCGATCAGAGGCACTGCCACCGCCGTAACCGGATCAAAACCAAGCCCTACCAATAGCGGTGCTCCTACGGCGACCGGGACTCCAAAGCCTGCAACCCCTTGCAGGAAAGTAACAAATGCAAATCCGACCATTAGTAATTGCAGTATCCTATTCCGAGTCATTTCTACAAATGTGGCTCCGATGCTTTCAATCCCTCCGACTTCGTCTACTACATGGTAGAGGAAAAGTGCCCCCCAGATTATGTATAACACGTAAAACGCCATTACCATACCACGCGCGTTGGAAAAAGCAAGATTGTTTAAATTGTCTTTAAAAACAAGTAATGCAACAACCAGCGCGATAAACCAACCAACACAACCTGCCTTTGATGCACTCCACTTACAATAGACCATCAACATCAGGATGGCCAAAATAGGCAGTAATGCACAAATCCACGTTAAAAAATTAACCGGTATCGACATGTTTTCTCCTCCCTTGGATTACAACATACGACAACTACAGTTAGTACCCTACCGAATCAATCCCTGGACTCCCGCGGGGATAAACCCTGCGGGAATTCAGGAAGATTCAACTACTTTGGTTTACGTGGTTTTATTGCTTATTTATACCCTTAGGATTCAGTCGTTACTGGTACTGATATCCCTACTTCCGCACAACGTCCGTCAATGAAAGCTTGCGTTTTCTCAAAATGTTCGGGTTTGAGGTGGGAGAAACGACCTTGCAGTTTCATGTATTCATAGACCGGCTTACGTTCTTTGATATTTAACGAAAGCTTGTATTCTCCGTTTTCGTATTCATATAACTGATACATTCCAGTCTGAACGGCAAGTTTCGCCATCTTGATGGTCTGGTCAGCCGGGAACTGCCAGCCTTTGGGGCAGGTAGCATGAATTTGCAGGTAAGCCGGCCCCTCCATGGACAAACCTTTACGAACTTTGTTCATAAGGTCAACCGGGTAGCCGATGGAAGCGGTGGCTACATATTTAAGAGCCGGATGTCCATGAGCAACCAGTTTGGGGTTATCCTTGGGGAACAATTTTTTGCCTTCAGGAATAACCGGACCGGCAGGAGTAAAGGTGGTCCAAGCGCCATACGGAGTTGTTGGTGAAGTCTGTATACCGGTATTGGCATATGATTCGTTATCATAACATATAAACAATACTTTATGTCCGCGATATAGCATAGCGGACAAGGCCTGGAGGCCGATATCAACTGAACCTCCGTCACCAGCCATGACTACAACATTGGGCTGTTCGCCTTTATATTTACCTTTGCGGATCATGGTTTTATAGGCAGTCTCAATACCGGAGGCAACTGCACCGCCGTTCGTAATCTGGGCATGTATCCAGGGTACTGCCCAGGGGCCACAGCTGTAACTGGTGTTAGCCACATACATACATCCGGTAGGTCCAATAAATATGGTATTAGGTCCGGCCGCCTTTGCTACCAGTCTATAGGATAAAGCAGGTCCGCAGCCTGCACAGGTACGATGACCAGGCATATAGTATTCTTTATCCGGTGCATTTTTTACTGAAGTAATTTTCTCATACTCACTCACTATAATTCCCTCCTTTCGATTACAGTTCAAACGGAACCCAATAGCGGGTCTTTTCTACTTTACCGGTCTTAACTATATCCTCAAGTTTCTTGTACATTCTCAGGAATTCCTCATGAGTTACGACTTCACCGCCCAGGCCGGCTACAAAACCTACGGTCTTGACTTTGTCACCTACATCATATAAGGCCGTCCGCAGCTCGGTGAGTAAGACTCCAGCTCCGCCGGAGATACCAAATTGAGCTGAATTGTCGAGTACTCCAATGGCTTTATATTTGGACATTCTTTTGGCAATTTCTTCATAAGGGAAGGGCCTGAAGGCACGAAGTCTGACTACACCAACCTTTTCACCCAGGTTACGCAGTCTTTTGGCTACTGCTTTGGCGGTTTCCATATGAGCACCCTGCCCAAACATAACTATGTCGGCATCTTCAGTCATATATTCTTCCAGGAAAGGATCATATTTGCGGCCAAAAATCTTGCCGAATTCGTCATAAGCTTGAATCAAAACAGGATTTATATTATCAATGGCCATACGCCGCTGATACTGCATGGGAGGACCCTGTTCCGGTTCGATCTGGGCACCGATGATCTGCGGGTGCTTGGGATCGAGAACATGGTGATTCTTATAAGGCGGCAAGAATTCCTTGACCTGAGCTTCATCAGGAATGTCAACTGTGCCAAGTATATGAGTTACGTAGTAACCATCCTGGCAGGCATACTGTGGAAGCATTACTCTGGGATCCTCACCTACGCGATAGTAAATAAGGGCCATATCCAAAACTTCCTGCTGAGTAGACGCCCAGCCTTGAATCCAACCCTGGTCACGGCAACATTCGGCATCAGTATGCTCTGAACCGAAGTCTCCAGGAGGGTCAAGAGTACGGTCACCAATTGCCATCTGTACCGGCAGTCTCTCACCGGATAACGGTGAATAAACTTCCATGGCATAAGTGACACCAACACCGGAACTACCTGTATAAGCCCGGGCTCCAGCTGCGGACGCGCCGTAAACTACACTTAACTGTGCATGCTCACCTTCGGCATAAACTAACTCTGCATCCAATTCACCATCGGCAATCATCCGTGCCAGTTCGGACATAATACCGGTATATGGTCTTATGGGATAAGACGATATAACATCAACATCTGCTAACCTTACTGCTTGAGCTGCTGCTACACAACCAGATATACGTTTAATTTTACCCATTAAATTTCACCTCCTGCTCTATTAATCTTTAAAATCAAGTTCAGGGACCATAGTTACTGCATTGGTTGGGCATTCACTTGAGCAAAGAGCGCAACCTTTGCAGAATTCCAGGTTAAATGTTACCAATCCGTCATCAGTCCTGGTCACACATGCATCAGGACAATAAATCCAACATATTCCGCACCCTGTGCATTGTTCAGCATCCAAAATTGGTCTCTGCGTTCTCCAGCTGCCGGTTACCATTCCCCGGTTATCAACCTGCGGTGATGGAACTGTACCGGCAAAAGGTAATTGCTCCAGACGTTCCTGAGCAGTTATCTTTTTAATTTTCTTAGGCTGAGTTTTTTCCAGTTTCATAATCTTACATTCATTATAGCCCCGTTTCATTGCATCCGGGTTCTTAACTACATTTGCCAGATTATCGATTTTTACGATGCCGGTTGCCTTTACTACAGCACCGGCGATAGGAGCTGAAATACCGGCGCCGATTCCGGTGGCATCGGTGGCCCCTTCTGCGCCGGACAAGGTCATTAACGCTTTGGACATACTATTGGCATCAACTGTTACCAGGGCGCTCAGTCCGCTGGTATCGCCCAGGAAGCCCCTAACTTCTTCCGGACTTCTCCGGCTGTTTACTACTAATACCGCACCTGGTTTAATACCATCCAGCACCGCCAAACCTTTAACCATAGTTTCTTCTACCAGAACGACTACATCAGGGGCATCGTTCTCATAAACATAACGGCTTTCAATCGGGTCGGTACTAATTTTGGCATAAGCCCTTACCGGTACATATATCCGGTCAGGCAGATCCACATAATTCTCCCAGGCTTGAACATGCTTGCCTTCTTTTGCTGCTGCTTCAGTGAGTCCAACCACAATATCACGTGCATCCTTATTCATCAGCACACCGCGAGCCCAGACTGTTACTTGTTGTAAACCGGGTTCGATAAATAAGCTTTCACTCATAATACTGCCTTCCTCCCTTCTCTAGTTACCGATATTTTCTTACCGAATTGCATCCAAGACCACTGGTAAATGCTCTTACTGACCACCTCTCTTGTTACGGGAATATATGATAGCATGCTATTCTTAAACGGTGTCAAAGCCGTTTACAGACTAACTCTACGTGGTAATTGATAAGCTTTTCTTTCTTTCAGCACTTCGTTAAGTGCCCGCTCGAGATGAATTTGATTTATGTATGCCTCCGACATGGTGCCTTCAATGATCTCACCTAAAGCAAAGTAGGCTGCTCTTTCTATAAGTGCCCGTAAATCCGAACCGGTGAGTCCGTCTGTTTTCTGTGCAATTGGCAACAACTCGACATTCTCCCGCAACGGTTTGTCCTGCAGATGAACTTCCAATATCTGCAATCGTTCTTCCAGGCTTGGTAAGTTGAATTCCAGCACCAGATCGAAACGGCCGCTGCGCAGCAGCGCCGGGTCTATCATATCAATGCGGTTGGTCGTAGCCAGAACCACCACCTGTTTAAGGCCTTCAATCCCATCCAGTTCCATCAAAAATTGGCTGACCAGACGGGCAGTAACTTGACTGCTATTTTGCCGGCGAGCAGGTGCAATGGCATCCAGTTCATCAAAAAGTAGAATACAAGGAGCAGTTTGCTTGGCCTTTTTGAATATATTGTGCAAGGCTTTTTCCGCTTCTCCCTCCCACTGGGAAAATATAAGCGGACTGCTGACCGGCAGGAAATTGACCTTACTTGCACCCGCCACCGCTCTGGCGGCTAGAGTTTTCCCGGTTCCCGGAGGTCCGGAAAGAAGAATTCCCTTGGGAGCATTAACCCCAAATTGAGTATATAATTCCGGATACAGGAGCGGCCATTCCACCATGGACTGCAGCCTTTTTTTAATAGCGCGCATCCCGCCTATTTCCTTCCAACCGGCGGGAGGCATTTCAACGGCTAAAGAACGTATGGCCGAAGGTTCAACCTCTCCCAGGGCATTAATGAAATCGTTCATTTCAACTTGTAAATTCAGGTTATTTTCCTGATCTTCATGATCCAAATAAGGCAAATTGCGTCTCAGTGCATTCATGCCGGCTTCCCGGCATAATGCTTCCAGGTCGGCCCCCACAAAGCCATGGGTAATACGGGCCAAATGTTCCAGTGATACTTCAGAAGCAATGGTCATACCTCTGGTATGTATTTTTAAAATGTCCAGACGCCCGCGGTGATCAGGTACGTTTATAGCAATTTCGCGATCAAACCGGCCCGGGCGTCTTAAGGCTGGGTCTATCATTTCCGGTACATTGGAAGCAGCCAGCACGATGACATGTCCACGGCTTTCCAAGCCGTCCATAAGCGCCAGCAATTGTGCCACCACACGTTTTTCCACATCCCCGTGCACTTCTGATCTGGGTGGGGCAATGGCATCCACTTCATCTAAAAAGATGATGCTGGGAGCCTTTTGCTTGGCTTCCTGAAAAACCTGGCGCAATCTTGCTTCACTTTCGCCATAATATTTATGCATAATCTCCGGTCCGTCGACATGGATAAAATGTGCTTTGGTCTCGCCGGCGATTGCTCTGGCAATTAAGGTCTTGCCAGTCCCCGGCGGACCATAAAGGAGAATTCCTGAAGGTGCTTCTATGCCTAAAGATTTGAACATCTGTGGATATTTAAGAGGTAATTCTACAATTTCCCGGATGCGGCTGACTTCATTAGCCAGGCCGCCTACATCATCGTAGCGAACCTGCTCGTGAATGTTGCCGCTCCCGTCGCTTCCTTTAAATAGGATCGAAGTATCTTTGCTTATTAAAGCAATACCCTGCGGCAATATTCCTTCAACTGTAAAGGTTTCGTGTTTGCCGCTGAAGAGAGGAATGCTTACATGGTCATCTACCATCACGGCCAGGCCTGTTAATTTTTGTTTGAGATGAGATATTTCCAGGTCTCCGCTTGGTATCCACCCGGTTATAAACGGAGCCAAGACCACTTTTCTGGCTTTCTCAAAAGAAACAGCTTTTACAGCTACCTTTTCGCCTAAAGCAACACCGGCGTTTTCCCTGGTAACTCCATCCATCTGCACCTGATCAGGCAGACAAAAATCGGAAAATGCAGGCATCGCCCGGGCTACCGTTTTTCTCTTACCCTGAATTGCAACAGGTTCTCCGGTTTCAACCTGTAATTTCTGCATCAGTTCATTACTAATACGTATAATGCCCTTGTGTGCATCCTCTGGCATACCATCAATAACCTTAAAGGACTTTTCCGCCTGCTGTTCCGTCATGAAATCGCTCCCTTGCTACCATCATCCATCGAAAAGCCGGAAATAGCTGTCTATATTCTGGTATACGTATTTTAATTGATATCTGGCTTAAAATTTTCAGCAATATGCGTTAAACACGCACTCCATTATTTTCCCTTGCTGTTTGTAGTTTCAGTATAATGCTAAATGGTATACATTTCAATAGTTTTCTTGCATTTATTTCATACTATTTTGATTATTACTGTATTTTTAAGATACCATGCAGATTGGGCGCACACAAAGAAAAGAGAAGGGAGCTCTCAGTCATGAGAACTCCCCTCTCTTTATCAGTCTTATTACTTATTTACTTTTCCATCAATGCTTTCTGGATAAAATAGGCCTCGCATGATCTTTCAATATGCCGGCGGGCAATTCTTTCGGCTTCATCAACATCCCGTTTTTTTAAGGCCCGGCACATTTGCCGGTGTTCATCACGTGCTTCCCATCGGCGGCCTGGTGCGTTGTAGCCCAATCGGGTAAACATCGCTACATAATCTGCCTGTTTTAAAACCATTTCCTCCAATTTGGGACTGCGGGCGGCCGCAATAATTCTGCGATGAAAAGCATTGTGAATTTTATCAAGCTTAGGATAATCGCCTTCATTCAAGGCCTGTTCCATCTGGCTCATTAGTTCCTCAATTTCCGCCATATCGGCAGAGTTTAGATGCTGAGCCGCTAATCGCACGGCTAAACCTTCCAGTACCGATCTTATCGTATATATTTCCCACACATCAGTCGCACTGAGAGATGCTACGATTGCGCCCCGGTTAGGCACATAATTAACCAGGCCTTCCTGTTCCAGCTTTCTAATGGCTTCCCTTACCGGAGTCCTGCTCACACTAAGTTTATCTGCCACCTTGCGCTCAATAATGCGTTGTCCCGGCTTTAATCTTTCTTCCAGAATGGCGTTGCGCAAATAGTGGTATACCTCATTGCGGCCAACACTCTCCTGTGGTTCACAATTTGGTGATATTGCGTCCATACTACTCCTCCATTTTGCTTAATCTCTCTCTATCTTGGTATTATTATTCTATTTTCACTATAATACCGATAATACAAGGATGCAACACTATCGTCATGAATTGTTGATATAACCCCTATAAACATTTTCTGTCGTATCATCCTTTTAATTAACAAAGCAAGGCGTTAGCGCTATTTTAGGTATACCAAATCATATAACTGGATCCTGCCTGGACAGAGCCCAATGAATAAAATACGCTTCGCATGATCTTTCATTATGTTTCCGGGCTATTTTCTCCGCTTCTTCCAGGCATCCCTTTTTAATCATTTCAACCAGGGCTCTATGTTCATCACTGGCTGCCCGGCGGCGGCCAGGAGTACTATACCCCATTCTGGTAAACAAGGTCAGGTAATCAGTTAGTTTAAAAACCATTTGTTCAAGGCGAGGGCTGTGAGCCGCAATCACAATCTGACGATGTAATAGTTTATGCAGTAACTCCAAATCCTCCTTATCGTCTTTATCGTCTTTATCGAGCGCCTGTTCCATTTTACTCAGAGTAGTCTCTAATTCTGTTATTTCCTCGGGAATAATTCTCTGGGATGCCAGACGGGCCGACAGTCCTTCCAGCACAGCCCTTATGCTATATAGTTCCCAAACATCCCTGGGTTTTAACGATGTGACGACTACCCCGCAATTGGGCTGATGTTCGACCAGACCCTCATGTTCCAGTTTCCTGATAGCTTCTCTGATAGGTGTACGACTCACATTAAGTTCCTGGGCAATTTTTCTTTCTACTAAACGATCACCAGGATGCAATTTTTCTTCTAATATGGCAATGCGCAGAAAATTATAGATTTCGTCCGGGGCTGATCTTTCTTTGCTATCATTTTTTCCCATCAATATAATCCTCCACTTAAATTAGTCCCCCTATACTATTCTATCAGCAGGATGGTATGTATTTTCAGGTGTTTTCAATCAATATTGTATTTTATTGGCTATCCGCCTGCATTATCCTGCCTTTAATTAAAAATATTTAGTGCAGGCCTCAGCTTCCTAAGCATGACCTTAGCAATCACGGGGGGTGGGGTGTTAAGTGTGCCGGGACCAGTGACAGGAATAACCGGAGGTATAGGATAGCGGGAATTGCTCTGATCAGTCATGCCCTCTAGTCTTTCCAAAGTCGATCCACCCGGGCTTCAATTTGTTTCTTTAAGCTGACGGTTGCATTATGATCTACCTTCCAGGCATTCCCTTCCAGTACCAGTACGTCACCTTCACGAGCTTCCGGGGGAATGCAACTAATGCTTATAATCTTCGTTTCACCTTCAATTTCAATTATGGCATATTCGCCTTCAAAGCGATCGATTACTCCTTTGGTCAAATCTCTGCACCTCCCTATTACCTTGAACATAAAGATATTACTCATCTGTCGGTTTCAATTTGCAATGAATTACCATCGGTGGTGATAATTATAGTTCCGTTCAGATCGGTCCGCAGAATTTTAATGCCGCTCCGGTTTAAACGTTTTAAGGTCTCAGTATGAGGATGACCATAAGGGTTATCTGCGCCAAGCATTATTATGGCGTATTGTGGCTTGACTGAGCTTAAAAACGGTTCACTGGTACTGGAGTTACTGCCATGATGTCCTACTTTAAGAACATCTGCCTTTAAATCAGTGCCTGTTGCCAATAAATCTGCTTCTGCTTCTTTTTCCGCGTCTCCCATAAAGAGAAATGCCCTTTTTCCACATACGATTCTAATTACGGCGCTATAGTTGTTCAAGTCTTCATAATTATCTTTGACCGGAGCCAGAATCTCCGCTTTTACACCGGTTAAGGGCAAGATGGTTCCGGCCCGGGCAGTGTTGATTTTTAAGTTCTGCTCTTCAATAGCATTTAATACATCCCTGAAGCTTGCAGAGGTATGACTAATACGCGGCATATATACAGCTTTGACCGGAAATGCCTGCAGGACGGTATCCATACCTCCGATATGGTCTGCATGCGGATGGGTGCCCACAATTATATCAAGCTGTTCTACTCCCATTGCTTCAAGATAATCTACCACCTGTTGTCCATGGCTATTATCACCGGCATCTATAAGCATATTCTGGCCGGCCGATTGCACCAGCACTGCATCGCCCTGACCCACATCAAGGTAATGAATCCTGGTTTCGCTGCTCACCGGCTGCTCTGAAACCGTGTTATTGGTCTGATTTTCGGCTACCGGAGCCGTATCATTGATCTGTATATTGCAGCCACTCAATAATAAGGCCAGGGATATAATAATCAATAATTTATTATTAGGCCATTTCATGTAAAATCCTCTTTCCATCTGCTGATAGCAGTAGTTTAGTTGCAAGTATAATTAAGCCTGCCCTGCGGCCCCAACGTTAGGAGCGGGCCTCAGAGCTGTGTGTTTCACGTAAGTATAGCGAGAAATTAGGCAAGGTTGGGGTATTAAGAACGATTGCACCCCGGACTTACATTGGTGTATACCGAAATGCTAATAGCTGCATTG
>DHSK01000193.1:0-13931 GCA_002408445.1 Syntrophomonas sp. UBA5288 | reverse complement strand
AACACCCCACCCCTGCAATTGTTAACTTATGGTTGTGCAGCCTTTTAAAGTGTTTAGAATTTAAAAAAATCAGCGTCATTCATAATATTCAGCGTCCTCAGCGTATAAATTCCTATTAAGCCTTATTTCCGTAAAAATACGCCCTTTTCTATCTCCACAATCAGTTCAGCCGCAAGCAGATAGTGGAGATGATTTCTTATCGTCATTTTTTCCCAGAATAATTCATAAGTATTCCGACGATCGGGAAATACCAATTTGTAGGCGCTTAGCTGGTGGAGGGTCATCGGTTCTTTTAAGAGGTTTAAGATGCGTTCATGACGGGCAAGAACAATGCCGATATAATTATCCAATCCGCTTATTATCCCTGCAGTAAATATCCTGCGGTGGGAAGTTACCAGTATGCTGGGATTAATTTCCTGAATTAATTTGACCGAAGCAATGAGCTGTCCGACATCAGCACTGCTGCTGCTGTACCAGGGCCCGGTGGCCGCCAAATCAATGTCACCTGAAAACAGGATGTTTTCTTTATCTATATAAAAACCATAATGACCGCGGGTATGGCCGGGCAGATGAACCGCTCTCACCGTAGTCCGGCCGGTATCAAAAACGGTTCCGTCCCGGAATGTTCCAGCCAATGTCAAAGGTCTGAATCCCGGTTGAGCCAGGACATCATCGCCCAAGGGCATAACCTTTCCATAGGCTTCCCGGTCTATCCCCGGCATCAGTTCTTCCCACAGGTCATAACCATGAAAGGAAATATAAGCTTCCTTACAACTATAGGTCTCCTTTTCCTCGCGGCCGGCATATAATCCGGCTCTGGTGAATAATTGGGCACCATGTATATGGTCAAAATGGAAATGGCTGATAAGAACTTTAGCGATCTCATTGACAGGTATGTCGGCAAAGGCCCTTGCCCCTGCCCCTATGTCAATTACGATGGATCTTTCACCCTCTATATACATGCAATTAGCATAAGGATAGCGCGGCGGCTTATCCGGTGCAACCACCCATATCCCATTCGCCAGTTTATTAAGCATTGCTACTCCTCCCTATTGCATTTTTCACTTTAACTTCCATGTGATTTTTCCAAATCCTTTATTAGAGGGAGTAGCATTAAAAAAGAGGGCTTACGCCCCCTTTTTATGCTTTAGTTTCTTCCTTATCCTGTTTGGCTTTTTCTATGATTTTATCAGCGAACTGGTTAGGGACTTCTTCATAATGGGAGAACTCCATCTTAAATTTGCCGCGGCCCTGGGTCATTGATTTTAAGTCGATAGTATAACGAGCCATTTCCGCCTGCGGCACCTGAGCTTTTATAAGCTGTTTTTTGCCGGACGGTTCCATCCCCAGGACTCTTCCGCGCTTACTGTTCAGGTCACCGATAATATCGCCCATGTAGGTATCAGGTACTTCAATCTCCACATCAACTATGGGTTCCAGCAGTACCGGCTTGGCTGTTTCCATACCTTTCTTAAAGGCGATCCGGGCTGCCATCTTGAAGGCCATTTCAGATGAGTCTACGGAATGGTAGGAACCATCATACAGGGTCGCCTTTATATTGGTAACCGGATAGCCGGCCAAAACTCCTTCGTCTAAAGCTTCGATCAAGCCTTTTTCTACGGCCGGGAAGAAATTCCTGGGCACGGCTCCGCCGAATACGTTTTCGGCAAATTCGAAATTGCCTTCTTCACTGGGTTCAAATTTGATCCAAACATGTCCATATTGTCCATGACCGCCGCTCTGCTTTTTGTGCTTGCCTTCCACTTCAACCGTGGCACGTATAGTTTCACGATAAGGAATGCGCATTTCCCGGGTTACCACGTCAACCCCGAATTTGCGGGACAGTTTTTCAATAAGTATGTCCATATGGGTATCACCCATACTCTTAACGAGGGTCTGCCTGGTTTCAGTGTTCTTGGTTATGGTGATGGTGGGATCTTCCTCTATAAGTTTCTGCATGGCTCCACTAAGTTTATCTTCATCGCCCTTGCTCTTCGGCTCGATGGCCATGCTCAAAGTAGGCTCGGGGAATTTTATCGGGTCCAGTACTACCGGGTTGGCCTTGGTAGCCAAGGTATCACCGGTGCCGGTCGTGGTCAATTTGGCCAGTGCTCCTATATCACCTGCGTTCAGCTCAGGTACGGCTGCCTGTTCTTTACCGGTCATTACCAGGAGCTGAGTAATTTTTTCATCTTTCTCTTTGCTAGCATTGTAGATGACACTGTCGGCTTTAAGTTTGCCGGTAAATATTCTAAACATAGTCAAACGTCCGATATACGGGTCAGCAATAGTTTTAAACACCTGTGCCACCAGCGGTTCCTCTTCTATGTTTTTGCCTTGCACCAGAGCATTATGTTCCGGACTGGCCATACAGTCAATGATGAAATCCATCACCGGCTGTACCCCCATATTGTTGAGAGCCGAACCACAGAATACAAAAACCGCTGAACCGGATTCAGCCGCTTTCTTGATTCCGGACAATATTTCATCATCGGTCAGTTCTTCGCCCTCCAGGTATTTATTCAAAAGATCATCGTCTGCCTCGGCGGCAGCTTCAATCAGTTCCTCTTTGTAGCTCTCCACTTCATCCATCATATCGGCAGGAATTTCCGCCTCGGTTATTTTGCCGGTGGCTTTTTCAAACAGGAGGGCCTTCATTTTCATCAGATCAACTACGCCCTTGAAGCTGTCTTCGGCACCAATAGGCAACTGCACCGGCACAATATTGTCTGAAAAAGTATCTTTCATTTCGTTCAGGACTTTATAAAAATCAGCATGTTCGCGTTCCATCTTATTAATAAAGGCTATCTTGGGTATACCCGGGCTGTCTTCCCAGACTATTTCCGTCTGAACTTCAACTCCCGCCGCAGCGGAGAACATTACCAGCATTGAATCGGTAGCCTTTAGGGCACCTATTACTTCGAAATAGAAATCTGCGTAACCGGGAGTATCTAAAAGGTTGATCTTATGGTCTTTATATTCGCATGGCACCAGCGAAGTGCTGATGGTAATTTTCCGTTTTATTTCTTCCGGATAAAAATCTGCTACCGTATTACCATCGTCTACTTTTCCCAGTCTCTTTACAGCCCCTGTGTTGTATATCATCGCTTCTACCAGTGAGGTTTTGCCTGTACCTCCATGGCCAACAAGAGCAATATTTCGAATTTTACTACTAGGGTAAACCTTCATTTAACAACCTCCTTACAAATTACTATAACTGTAAAAATGGTACTATACTTTGGCCAAACTATCAAAATGTTTTTCGGGCTTTAACCGGCTATTTTCCAACTTTAAAAAAGATCCAGTATAAAAGAATCGCAGCCAGTACAAATAGTATTAGCTGGTAAAACATTACTCCTCTAAAAGCATCGACTAAAATAGTGAAAATGATACCCAGGCAAACCGGGAACAGGCACATCTGAGCAAAAGGTTTGTCGGGTAGATCAGGGTCATGTCTTTTTTTATTCAGATAGGAATAGTTCAATACAGCAAAAAATATTAAGATATTAATAATCAGGCTGACTATAATCATGGTTATCTCCCCATGTTTTCAGATAGGGCTGTAAAGTTTGGCGATATTCTTCAATTAACCCATAATCGGTCAAATCAAGACGAATCGGAGTTATACTTATGTATCCATCCTGAACCGCAGCTACGTCACTGTCAGGTTCCTGTTCTTCTATCACCACTCCCCCCCCTAACCAGAAGTAGGTGTTTCCACGTGGGTCCTGGCGTTCATCAAAGAGATTATCATAATTTCTAACTCCCAGTCTGGTTATGCGTACACCCTTAATCTTGTCAGGCGCCAAAGCCGGTACATTAACATTGAGCAAGGTTTCCCGGGACAGCTTCATTTCCATGACTTTTTCGATCACACGGCGGGTGAATTTGGCCGTATAATTAAAATCGGCATTGATCTCCATTGAATCCAGTGATACTGCCAGGGCTGGACAACCCAAAATCACACCTTCGGCGGCAGCCGAAACTGTTCCTGAATACAGTACATCTGTCCCCATATTTGATCCATGATTAATCCCGGAAACAACCAAATCAATATCTTCTTTTATCAGTCTGGCCAAGGCCAGTTTAACACAATCAACCGGGGTGCCGCCTACCGTCCAGCTGCATTTGGCCCCCGCCAGATCCATAGGTTTCACTTTGATCGGCTCATACACTGTGATGGAATGGCCGGTTCCGCTGCGTTCGCGATCCGGTGAAACCACATAGATCTCAGCCAATGAATTTAACTCGTTGATCAGGGCGTGTATCCCCCGGGCATGGATGCCATCATCATTGGTCAAAAGTATTTTCATTCAAAGGAAACCTCCCGCTTAAGGTCAGTTATATCTGATATGGGCCAGTATATGGCAAAGGCTTTGCCCAGTATCCGGTCCCGGGTCAGCCAGGCATTCCACATATGGCTGTCGAAACTCTGATTGCGGTTGTCGCCCATCATAAAAAGACATCCTTTCGGTACTACCACCGGTCCATATTCATAATTGGGAGGGGCAGCTAGGTAAGGCTCCGACAGGGCCTTATCATTTATAAAGACTTTGCCGTCCTTGATCTGTACTTTTTCTCCCGGCAGGCCTATTAATCTCTTAATATAAGGTTTATCGGAATGAAGAACTTCGGGTGGGTCAAAAACAATCACATCACCCCGCTGGGGTTCCTTGAAATGGTATATAAATTTGTTCACCAGTACCCGGTCCTGCAGTTGCAGGGTGGGCAGCATCGAACCGGTTGGTATAACCCGCCCCTCAATGACAAAGGTCCTTAAAACCATAGCCAGCACGAAAGCAATTACAATAATAGTAATAGTTTCTTTAAGAAACTCTTTTAAATCTGTATTCATTAATATCAAACCCACCCCTATTATTTCAATCAGTTAAATTCATAAATATTTATAGTCATCTCACCATTTTCACTATCTTTAGTTAAGCCAAACATAATATTTTTGATTTTGAGATTCTTGTTCAGGAAATCTATAACATAGACCAATTCATCATTAGTGGCAAATTTTTTACTCGCTATTACTTCCAATTTGCCTTTTTCTTCCCGCTCCATATAGCAAACGCCCCTTTTTACCTATCATTTCCCATGATTAATATTTTAGTTTAAGGGCCGGTCTTTTACAACATAGGATCTATCAGCCTTCAAGTAATTTTCCTCTGACTTTGCAGCGGGCTTCGTATATCTGATCAATTTCCCTTCCATACCGCAGCATTACATTTTCCGCAAAGGATTTAATATCTATAACACCTAATTCCTTAAGACCGCAGGCATTTACCGGTACGCCCTCGGTTTCGATATTAAGCCCGATATGCAATACAGTTGAAACAATAGTCCGGGTAGCAATTGAAACCGACAGCTTGCCCCGGCCCACAAATAAATCATCACCCAGACGGTTGACCTGTATGCCCAATTGTTCCAGTTCTTCCTTAAGGGCCACCATAAACAGGCGCTGCCGGTAAACCGCCAACTCCAGATCAGTATGGAAATGCTCGACTATAAAGTTCAGCATCAGTGGAGAATAGATAGGTTCCTTATGATGAATATCAATCAAATCTACCATAGCTTCAACCGGCACATTTACTTCTCCCAAAAACGCCACCGCGGCATCCCCAATTAAATTAAAATGGCGATATATCCAGTGTGGAGATAATTGAGAACCTTGGTAATCAATCTTTTCGTCAATATACAATGTCTTCATTTTTACACCTCCGTTTTTACTATAGAACTAGCTTGCACACATAATATCAATTTTACCACTTATTAACGTTTGTAAACAGGGAGCATTAAAGTGACAAGCGGGTAACATCGGCCGGTTTTCCTAAACCAGGATGGCCTCGCCGGTATCAAAGAAATATAGATAGCCGGCTTTGATCTTCGCCTGGTTAATAGTTTCGAGGGCTTCCTGGTACAGTTTTATTTGTACCCGGTACTGGCTCACCAATTTCTCATGGTTATCCGGGGTTATGCGATCAGTTTTAAAATCAACCACAACCAGTTCATGATCTTCCCGGAAAAATAAATCTATTACCCCTTGAATCAATAACTCCTCGTCACAATCGGCCAGTTCCTCAAAGATCCGGCCACATGAACAGCGCAAATTAAAGGGAACTTCCCGGCGCACCTCCGGCGAAGCGGCCACCCTCCTGCCCAGATCGGATTGACAGAATTTCATAATTTTATAAATATCGACTGCCTCGGCCGCCTCCGGCAGCAGCAGTTCTCTTTCTACCAGGGCCGCAATCTGGGTATTTATTTCCTGCCGGGAAGCGGTTCTGGAAAAATCCAGATGCTGCATGACAAAATGCACTATAGTCCCCCTTTCCCGGGCTGATAGGGACGAACTGCTTTCGCTCCGTTTGAGCATAGGGGCTTCATCCCGTTGAATACTGTTAAGATCTCCGGCTTTCAAGTCCTTGATCCTGGTTACCGAAAGTTTGGAAGGCAGACGGGCAGCTTCACTATGTTCATACTGCCAATTAAGCCGGGCTTCGATTAAGGGTTTTTGATCCGAAAAAATATCCGGTTTAAAATCGGCTAAACGCCGGCATAGCGCCTGAGCTTCATCTTCCTGCTGTTTTAATTCCCTGACCATGTCCGCACTGTCAATAATGTTTATTTTCCAGCGGGATTCATCTTCCCGGGACAGGGTCAGATTTTCAGCCGCCGGCAGAATATTTTTCCCATCCGGGTGTCGGACCAGAGCCGGTCCTATCCAGTCCAGATAGTTCTGTCCCCGGGCCAGGCTGAACGGACTGATGGAACGCGACCATTTTTCAACCGTTCCCTCCAAATTCTTCACCGTACCGATCATGATCAGTTTTTCCCGGGGCCTGGTGGCACCAACATAGAGAATCCGCATCTCTTCCGCCAGATTTTCCATCCTGATACGCTGTTTCATCGATATACGGGCAATGGTGTCGGTTGAAGTCCGCTTTTCGATGTCGATATAGCGGGGTCCGATGCCCATGTCTTTATGCAGCAGAACCGGGGAACTGCTGTCGGAAAGATTGAATTTCTTGCCCAGTCCGGCCAGAATGACTACCGGGAACTCCAGGCCTTTGCTTTTGTGAATGCTCATGATGCGCACCACGTTTTCGTTCTCACCCAGCAGACTGGCTGTGCCTACATCATTGCTGCTTTTTTTCAGACGGTCGATAAATTTGATAAAATTAAACAGTCCCTGCATGGAGGTTTGCTGGTACTGGCCGGCCCGGTCCAGCAACAGGCTGAGATTGGCCTGCCTTTGCCGTCCTCCCGGCATGGCCCCGGCATAATAGTAATAACCGGTTTCCATCAACAGTTTCCAGATGAATTCATCCAGATGCATGAAGCGGGATTCTTCCCTCCACCGGCCCAGTTTCTCCAGAAACTGCGCGAGCTTTTGGGCCAGATCATCATCCTCATTTTCCCGGTAGGCCTGAATCGCTTCAAAAAAGCTGGTTTTAGTACTGTTTAACCTGACGGCGATTAATTCCTCCAGCCTAAAACCGCCAATAGGTGAACGCATTATACTCAGCAGCGGTATATCCTGATGCCGGTTGTCGATCAGGGTTAACAGATTAAGTATCAAATCAACTTCCGGAGCTTCGAAATAGCCTCCGCTGACATCGGCAAAAGCCGGAATGCCTTCGGCCGTAAATACATCCTGGAACACTGCGCTCCAATTCCGGGTAGTGCGCAGCAAAATTGCCATATCCCGAAAATCCACCCTGCGCCATTCCCCGGTTTCCCGGTCATATAGCTTCTCGTCCAGCAGCTCTTTTATACGCCGGGCGGCTACATATGCTTCCGCTTCGACCCGGCTCATCTCTTCCAGAGTTTCATCGGTCTCTGCAGTCCCGGTTTCTTCGTCCCCGTTGCCGCTCCCGGCATTGTCGCGGTTTACCAGCAGCAGCTCTACCCTTTCATCGCCCTCTGCAGGCAGCTCCACCCCCGGATTTAAGCGAGCCTTCTCGTCATAATCCATTTCCCCGAAATCGCGGGACATAATCGTCGCAAAAATATAATTCACGGCTGCCAGTATCCCCCGGCGGCTTCTGAAATTACGGGTCAGATTGATGCGCCGGTCCAAAGCCTCATCTGATTCTGCAAAAGTCTGGTATTTAGCCATAAAAAGTCCGGGATCAGCCAAGCGGAAACGGTAAATGCTCTGCTTGACATCTCCGACCATAAAAAGGTTATGTTCGCGCCGGATAAAATTCAGAATGGTTTCCTGAACCAGGTTGCTGTCCTGATATTCATCCACAAATATGTACTCAAACTGTTCCTGATACGCCCGGGCAATTCCGGGTTCCGCCAGAATCTGCAGAGCATAATGTTCCAGATCGTTAAAATCAACCAGATTTTTTTCCAGCTTAAGGCTGTGATAACGCCGGGTAAATTCCTCTTCCAGACGATACAGGCATTGCATGGAAGGATATAGTGCA
The DNA here is from genome assembly GCA_002408445.1 of Syntrophomonas sp. UBA5288. GTDB lineage: Bacteria > Bacillota > Syntrophomonadia > Syntrophomonadales > Syntrophomonadaceae > UBA4851. The sequence goes on along the minus strand of DHSK01000193.1, from coordinate 5,490 downwards.
TTGATATCCGCCAAATATTGGTCCAGGCTGCGGTTTAATTTTTGGTTTAAGTCTTTTATGATCTTTTTGCCGGCATTCCTTAGACTTTGCACCCGTTCTTTCAAAGCCGGGTCAACTTCGGCCGAAGCCCGGGCTAAAGAAGCGTGTTTAACCCCAGGCAACTGGGTCAAAAATTCTGCCATTCCCTGAGTCAGAGCCTTTTTAAGGTTATCAACCAGAGCCAAATCCTGCTTCAGGGCACTCTCATACATAACCGGGCCCCCGGGAACTTCGGTAAATTTCAGCGCTTCGACCCATAAGGCCCTGGCTCCGTCCAGTTCCATATTTATTTGTTCCGCCCAAGCCTTATACCAGGAGGAGGAATAAAAATCGGTCGCGTCCATTTGGAAATCATCCGTTTTGGCCTTCAGCCAGGGCAAAGGGTAAGGCTGGCTTTGCATAAAGCCAAATACTTTCAATATTAAATCAGCCAGGGCCGTATCATCCCGGGAACTGCCGAACATCTCCACCAGTTGCAGAAAAGTCTCAGTGCCCTTTTCGTACTCTGCTTCCAGTAATTCTTCCATCACCTGATTTTTTAAAAGGTCGGCTTCAGTCTGGTCACATACCCGGAAATTGGGATCAATGTCGATAATGTGAAAGTTTCTGCGCACCACTTCGGTGCAGAAAGCATGAATGGTGCTGATGGACGATCTGCCCAGAAGATTTACCTGCCGGCGCAAATGGGCTTCATTTTTATCCCGCTTTTCCATTTCTTTAAGAATGGCACCGCCAATCCGTTCTCTCATCTCACCGGCCGCAGCATGGGTAAAAGTCACGATCAAGAGGCGGTCAATATCAATACCATCATCAACTATGAGGCGGATAATTCTTTCTACCAGCACTGCCGTTTTACCGGAGCCGGCCGCAGCCGAAACCAGCAGATTACAGCCCCGGGCCTCAATCGCAGCTTTTTGTGCTTCAGTCCAAACCGCCATGGCTTTTCGCCTCCTCCCTTACCCGGGCTATTATTTCGTCATCACCGGGGCTTTTTATAGTACGGTAGTTATTATCCTGCAAAAGCCGGTCAAAATGGCAAATGGACCAATAGGAGCAATAAGTGCAGGCATGCTGGCCATTCCTGCTGACCGGCTCGATCGCCACCCGGCCTTTCAGTATCTCCACCCCCATAGTCCGCACCAGGCTCATGGCATGCTGCAGCAAAGCCATAAAATCGCTTTCATCCAATACGGATGAATAGCGGTTAAATTCACCTTCTTTGGTCAGCCCCACCGGGATGACATCGGAAGTACCAATATCATGGTCCATATGCCGGGCCACGGATACGTCTTCCAAAACCAGCCCGCGCATGCGTAATTCCCGGGCCAGGGCCTTTTCCACACTGGAAGTCAGGTTTTCCAGATTGACTATGGGATCATCAATTTTGAAATAAAAGACACCTCCCGGCTTGACCGGGCGCCGGTCATTGCGTTTGGCCGCCAGCACCGCCTGCAGATAAACCAGCAGCTGCAGGCTCAGCCCATAATAGACAGCTGAAATGTCCAGTTTCTTGTCTCCCGTTTTATAATCTATGATGCGGGCATAGACCGCATCTTCACCTTCCCAGAAATCCACCCGGTCGATGCGGCCTTCCAAAAAGAACTGCTGGCCGTTGCCCAGCTCCACCAGGATGGGGGGGAACTTTCCTCCCCGGCCAAAGCGCACTTCAAATTCGCTGGGGATAAAATCGCCTTTTTGCAGGTGTTCGGTCAAAGTCCAGGCGGCCCTGCGTCCGATTCTTTTTAAACGCCGGCCCAGATAACGGTAACGGTAGGTACTGGTTAAGACTCCCTCTCCGTAATCGTCAATAATGGTATCCATTACTCCGTCCATGATGCTATGGCACTCCGTCTGGTCCAGGGTGTTCCACTGCTGTCCGCCGCGGTCCAGAGCATCAGCGAACAAATAAAGGCTTTTGTGCAGCATTTCACCCATATCAGGCCATTCCATGGTATACATTTTCCTTTCCTGCGGAGTAAGGCCATAACGAATAAAATGGGCGAAAGGACAGGCCGCATATTGTTCCAGGCGTGATACACTGGGATAAAGCTTGGTTCCGTATAATTTAACCGCGGTGCGGCTTGCGATATAATCGGTCTGATTGGTGTGGTTCAGACCTTTTAGCACCAATTCCCGTAATTCCCGCCAATCTTCTTTTTCATAATACCAGCCGTAAACATCCCACCAGAGGTTATCCACCGGTTTACGGTCAACTATGTCCCGCAGACTGTTTACCAGGTTATTAAAAGTGCTGGCCGGGGTATTTATTTTATCCAGTTCAATGTTGGTATTAGTCAGATCACTGGTTGTTTTTATAGCCGGCAATAGTTTCTGTAAACGGTCCACCAGCATGGATGGGCGCATGGCTTTCCCTTCCCGGTCGGCCAGGGACCAGCTCAGGAGTAAATAATCGCAGGGTTTGCCCAGGGCACTGTAGATGAGAAAGCGTTCCTCCTGGAATTGCTTTTCCCTCGTATAACCTAAATCCAGTCCTTTTTCCTGCAGCAGTTCCTTTTCGACCGCCGACAGCAATTCCTCTTCCTCATGGGCCGAAGGCAAAACTCCGTCATTGGCTCCCAGCACCAGCAGGGCTTTTATATCATGGCTTTTGGACCTTTGAATATCGCCGACCAGAACCTGATCCACGGTGGTAGGTATTAAGCCCACTTCATAAGTCACAAAACCCGCTTCCAGAACTTTACTGTAATCTTTGAGATTCATCTCCTGATCGCCCATGAATTCTTCCAGCTGGTCAAGTATACCCATAACTATATTCCATATCTGGGTGTTTTCGCTGGCCCGGGCATACTCTCCCGCCCGGTTTAAGCTTTCAATCCAGAGCGCCAGTTTGGACTCCACCTCCAGTTCCTGCAGGAACTCGTACAGAGCCTGATTCATCTCTGTACAGGGCCGCAGGCCCCGGGTTTTGGCCCCCAATACCTGCAGCGGTTCCACTAAGGCCAGCCGCTCCGGTTCCAATTCGGCCCGCCAGGATTCTTCCCCCCGCACTAAAGGTTTGCGCCATTTTCCCCCGATCAGGCCGTATTGCAGAGCATAATTCTCCAATTGTTCGCAGGCTTCAGGGGAAATATTGTTCAAGCCGGTTTTCATTAACCGGAAAACATCTTCCGGCCTGAAATCATATTCCAATACCTCCAAGGCAGACAGGATCAGCTGCACCAGAGGATTAGTCATGATACTTCGTTTGCCATCCATAAATACCGGAATCCCGTATGAAGCAAAAGTACGGCTTAATAAATCGCCGTAAGTTTCCATATTGTTGCACACCACGGCTATATCTTTCCAGCGGTAGCCCTTTTCCCGGGCCAGGCCGGTAACTTCCCGGGCCGCATTTTCGACCTCCGCCTGAACATTGGTGGAAGCAAAGAGCCGGATATGGTTAACTTCCCGGCGATAAACCCGGTAAGGATAAGCATAGAGTTCCTTCTCCAGGAATTCCAGTTCAGGGTCCTTGCCGTTCCCTGCCCCCCCGGAAGCAAAATGAACCACTTCTTCACGAATTCCGCATGCCTGGGCCATCGACCTTATTTTACGATAACTCCGGGCAGACAAATGAAAAAGGTCACTGTCCGGGTCATCCTCATTGTTAATAGTAAAGCTTATCGTTGTCTCCCGGGCCAGTCCCATTAGTTTTTCTATAATCCGAAGACTCTGGCCCGAGTAAGTGGTAAAGCCGTCAATCCAGATCCGGGCCTGTTTTATGTAATTCGACTCGCCCATTTTATTAATGAAAAGATTGACCCGGTCCTCGGTGTCCAGATACCGGCCCTGCATATAATCATTGAATTTCTGATAAAGCAGAACCAGGTCATTTATCTTAAAAAGCGTGCTGCCTTCAGGCAGGCCTTCCGCAGCCTGTCCCAGTTCTTGCGGGCTTATACCCTGCTGTTTGAACGCGGCCAGCGTACTGCTGACCTTTTCCACCAATCCCGCCTGCCGGGCCGCCTTCTTGTATATGCCAAGAGCATCCAGGTTCTCGTTTATGATTTTACGTAAAATCATGTTTTTTCCCTGTTCGCTGATGGTGGTCCGGGTCAATCCTCCGACTTCATTGAATACCCGAAAGGCCAGCCGGGTAAAGCTTAAAACTTCCACCCGCATGATTCCCGGCAGATTCATTTTTTCAATCAAATCCCGCTCCGCCTGCAGGGTGAACTGCTCCGGCACCAGTAAAAGCAAAGGATAGTCACCTGCTTTTTTCAAATCGGCAACTATCTCCTCCATCATGCGGTAACTTTTGCCCGAACCGGTTCGGCCCAGGAAATATCTGATACCTGTATTCATAAAACATCCTCCCCCGACACCAGTTATTGAATTTGCGGCTGATGTCAAGCTGTCATTCTGCTTATTCTTAGTTCCGGTTTTACACTCCATTATCCTGCTAGTAATTTTCGGTATAAATCATTTTAAACTGCACCCGACCGAGTGCACCCTTTTTAAGCGGCCATGCCTGGCAGAACACGAATTTCCCATAGACACCATCAAGCTATACCGGGATGAGCAATAGTATCCCTTGTCTCTATCAGCCCGGATACATTATAATCAGTTTATAAAAGCTTGGGGGACAAGGAGAAGAAAAATGACAGCAGGTTTAGTATTGATCAGTTTGGGGCTATTTCTGTTTGGCTATGCTTATTTAAATTATAAGAAACAAATCAATAATCTGGCAGAAATTAAAAAACAGGACCTGGTAAGTTATTACCTGGACCTGGCTTATGAGATGCTCCCCTATAAACTGTGGAGCGCTATTGCCGGAATCATTCTGGTACTGACCGGTACCATTGTACTGATAGTTAATATTTAAACCGGTAACGTATCAGGAGACTATACTTTTGAAACAATTGGGAGCGGACCTCCCCCACCATCGTTATGAAAGTATAGTCTCCCCCACCCCTTATTCTATCAGCAGAATGCGTGCACCGATGGCCAGCAGCAATACTCCCAGCAAATCGATATAATGGAATTCGTATTTTTTCATACCCATGACTCCCATACAATCTATCAAAGTCGCAGTCAAAATCTGAGTTACAATTATCGCCGTGGTAGCATTACCTACCCCGATTTTGGGCATGGAGGATACCACGGTAAATACTATCACTACATTTAATACACCCCCCAGATAGACATACCACGGTACCTGAGCCAGTTTGGAAAAACCGGAAAAATTCATACCCATCACTATCATTATGGCCAGAACAGCAACTGTTCCCACCAGATGAACTACTAAGATCGACTCCCAAATTCCTACGATCTTGCCGAATACTGAATTCAAGGTGCCCTGAACCGCCATGGCAGCTCCGGACAGGGCCGCAATGCCCAAGTATAAAAGATTTGGCATAAATGTACTCCTCTGCTTTTTCTGTTTATTGTCATACATTGCAGAAGATATTATACGTTTGGCCTTCCTAAATGAGATTTTTGCATAATTAA
>DHSK01000100.1 GCA_002408445.1 Syntrophomonas sp. UBA5288 | reverse complement strand
GCCTTTTTAGAAAAAAGAACCCCGGTTCATAAGGGAAGATAATAAAAGGGGGCAAAAGGAAATTGTCTAATTGGGAATCAATCTATAAAAGCAAATTAACTACAGCCGCTGAAGCGGTAAAACACATCAAATCCGGTGACAGGGTCATGCTGGGGCACGGGGCAGGACAGCCCGAGGTACTGGTGGAAGCCATGGCAGCCAATTATAAACAGTATAAAGATGTGGAGATTTTCCATTGGGTCACATATGGAAAAGGGCAGTATACGAAACCGGAAATGGAAGGCCATTTTCGATTTAACGGTGGTTTTATTTCAGCACCGGTCAGGGAAGCAGTTTACGACAACCGGGCTGACTTTACTCCCGGCTCCTTCCATGAAACTCCCGATCAGTTCAGAAACGGCTTATTAGCGTTGGACGTAGCTATGGTGCAGTTGAGTCCGCCAGATAAGCATGGATTCTGCAGCTTCGGGGTATCGGTAGATGCTACTAAACCTGGCGCTGAAGCTGCTAAAATAATAATCGCTGAAATCAATGATCAAATGCCCAGAACCTATGGCGATTCATTTATTCACGTTTCCAAGCTGGATTATATAGTTGAAACTTCCTACCCGCTGGTTGAATCTCAGTCCAGACCTATAACTGAGATCGAAAAAAGGATTGGCGAGAATTGTGCCCGATTAATTGATGACGGGTCTACCCTGCAGCTGGGAATTGGTTCTGTGCCTGATGCGGTTTTAATGGCATTAGAAGATAAGAAAGATCTGGGTATCCATTCGGAAATGATTTCAGATGAAGTGGTGAAGATGTACGCTAAAGGAGTAATAACCGGTGCCAGGAAGACTATTGACCGCGGGCTGATAGTTGTCGGTTTCTTAGCCGGAACCAAATTGCTGTACGATTTCATTGATTGTAATCCGGCAATATCGATGCGCACCGCCGACTATGTTAATGACCCGCTGGTAATTATGCGGAATTATAAGATGGTATCTATTAATTCTTGTCTACAGGTGGATTTCACCGGACAGGTTTGCTCTGAGACCATTGATTCTAAACAATACAGCGGCATAGGCGGTCAATTGGACTTCGTAAGAGGGGCCACTATGGGCAAGGACGGAAAATCAATAATTGCCATACCTTCTACCGCCGGTAAAGGCAAGTACTCACGGATAGTACCGTTTTTAGATTACGGCAGTGCGGTTACTACTTCAAGAAATGACGTGCAGTATATTGTTACCGAGTATGGTGCTGCGCAACTAAAAGGGAAAACTATGATACAACGAGCCCGGGCATTAATAAAAATCGCTCATCCCAATTTTATTTCGCAGTTGGAAGAGGACTTCGAAAAAAGATTTGGGCGTGTTAAAGCGGTCATGTAAAATGCCGATCGCTGGTTGGACAAGCTTTCCCTATATACAAGTATAGTGGGTGGCTAACTATGAATCAAGTTCATTGAATGAAATAGAATAACAGTTTGTTTCAGGGAACAAATATCTGCCTGGGAAAAGGCTTGCATGAAAATGCAGGCTTTACCCAGGCAAACACGTTAATAAGAATTCTATTCAAAGGGGATAAAAGTTATGGATTTCAAACTAGCTGAAGAACATGAGATGATAAGGAATTCGGTTAGAGATTTTGCCGAGAATGTATTAGGGCCTAAGGTGGCAGACCGGGATGAAAAGGAATACTATGATAGGGAAGTATTTTTGCAAATGGCGAAATTAGGCTTAACCGGTATACCTTTTGAACCTCAATATGGCGGTGCCGGTTTTGATTATATTGCCTACGCCATTGCGGTAGAAGAGCTCGGACGGGTTGATCCCTCGGCTGCGGATACATTATCTTCTCATGTTAGCCTGGGAGCATGGCCTATATGGAAATATGGCAATGAAGAACAAAAAAATAAATATCTAATAGATTTGGTTGAAGGCACTAAACATGGAGCCTTCGGATTAACTGAAGCAAATGCCGGCAGTGATGCAGTTAATATGACTACCAAAGCTGAACTGGATGGAAATGAATATGTTTTGAATGGTCGTAAAATTTTTATCACTAATGCTGAAGCTGCCGATACCTATGTTGTATTTGCCCGTACCGGTCCTAAGGAACTGAAAAGCAAAGCATTTAGTGCTTTTATTGTAGAAAAAGGTACTCCCGGCTTTACATTTTCAAAATTTGAGAAGAAAATGGGCTTAAGAGGAACTCAGAATTGTGATCTGGTATTTGAAAACTGCCGTATACCTAAAGCCAACTTGCTGGGAAAAGAGGGAGAAGGCTTTAAAATAGCGATGGCGACGCTGGATGGAGGCAGAATAGGAATAGCCGCCCAATCAGTGGGACTGGCGCAGGGAGCCTTCGAACAAGCGGTAGCTTATGCCAAGCAAAGGGTTCAATTCGGTAAACCTATAGCTGCTTTACAGGGAATTCAATTTAAACTGGCGGATATGGCTTTGGAAATTAAAGCTTCCCGGATGTTGACATATGATGCAGCCTGGAAAAAGGGTTTAGGTCAGAATTATGCCATGGACGCAGCTATGGCGAAATTAAAAGCTTCGGAAACGGTTATGTGGGTCACTACCCAGGCAGTGCAGATACACGGCGGTTATGGATATACCCGTGAGTTCCCGGTAGAGCGAATGATGAGAGACGCCAAAATTACTGAAATCTACGAAGGTACCAGTGAAATACAAAGAGTGGTAATCAGCAATAATATTCTTAGATAAAACTTTATATTATAAATTAATTACAGCCGGCCGGCTGCCTCTAAGTGAAATAGGGGCAGCCTGTCTCATCTTTAAGGGCGGAGCCATTATTAAAGACAATACCGATGTTGATGGAAATAAATTTTATAACCGAATGCTGCGATGGACAGTTTCCCTGTCCATCGCAGCAATGTATTACTGTATCATTTCGATGCATAAGTGTATCGTTTTGGTCCATTATAAATACGGAAACATAACAAGACAAAAATTGTAATATCTCCAAAATTGTCCGTATATCCTGCTTATAGACCTATGTTGGCAGTTTATTATTGTATAATCGGCTAATATGGCATAATAATTGCACTTTTAATTCTAAGTCTCACAACCAGGACTGAAATCGAATGAGGTGAAAATACAACTATCTAAACTAAACCTTTACCTGGTGCCCTATAAAGCATTCCAAATGCATAAATGCATTTAACCAACTTGGGAATGAAGCTATCCGACAAGATATGTGAGGACATTCTAAGCCAAACAGCTAACTGATATGAGTATATTATGAACGCTGTATGAACTGTTATTTCTCAGTTTAAAAGTTAAAGGGACAAGTAATAGTAAGTCTATGAATTAACTACGGTATATTATTTATGTCTGGAAGCCCATTTACAATAAACTATAAGAGGAGAGAGATGCAAATGGTTATTACAGGTTTAATCGTAGTACTTCTTCTGGTTCTGGTGGTTCCTTTTGTCAACAAAACGGTAGAAGAAAATTTGGAACCATTTCTCTTTGTTATGGGTGTGGCGGCAAGTATAATCTCCGGTATAATGAGCATGGAATTGGCTCTAAAGGCAATGGAGGAGCCGATTATGATCGCATCGGCAGTGTTCATTGCGGGTGCGTTATTTTTCCTTCTGCATAACCAGTTTCAGACCTTTATCAACAAGGTTTTGACCAAAATTCCTATTACGGTTTTCGTATTTCTTACCGTAGCCCTGCTGGGATTGATATCAAGTGTTATTACTGCGATCATAGCATCAATTGTTCTGGTGGAAATTATTTATCTGTTGCCCCTGGAACGTAAACAAAAAGTGGTTGTCTGTATTATTGCCTGTTTTTCGATAGGATTGGGTGCAACGCTTACCCCTATTGGTGAACCGCTGGCAACAATTGCTATCTCGAAGTTGGATAAATCTTTCTTTTAT
>DHSK01000177.1:14793-19352 GCA_002408445.1 Syntrophomonas sp. UBA5288 | reverse complement strand
TTATATGTCAGCCTGAGTGCAACGAAGGATCTTTCCATCTCTGAGACTGCAAGATCCGTCTGGAAAGCTCCGGATGACATTCGCAAAGTTACTGCTTAAGCATAGGAAAAAGTTAATTATGTAAAAATTTCAAGTAAGAGGAGAGTGTTGTATGAACAAAATAAATATTCAGGCGCCGGAGGTTGTGATACGTGAAATAAGGCTGGGGTCAATTACCGGGTTCGCAGGTACGGCCGGAGAGTTGGTCAAATGCGCGCAGGCTGGAAAATTATTCGATAGCGCGCGTTCATTCAGCCAGTGCATGGGCTGCAGTTCCGGTAATGCGTTCTGCCAGCTATCAATGATTCAGGATGCGGTTGTGGTCAATCATGCGCCGGTAGGATGTGCCGGAGATTTCTTTGGCTACAACTTTGTCTATCAGGTAGAACAGATGCATCGAAATCTGCCCCCGGTCATCGGTCGCTATTTTAATACTAATATAGAAGAAAAGGATACTATTTATGGTGCGGCCCAAAAGTTGGAGGAGACTATTCGAGCAGCTTATAAGCGCCTGCACCCCAAGGCGATTTTTGTTACTACCTCCTGTGCATCCGGCATTATTGCCGATGACGTGGAAGGGGTGACGGATAAACTTGCATCAGAACTTGGTATACCGATGGCAGCCTGTTTCTGCGAAGGTTTCAAGTCCAAGATCTGGACTACGGGATTTGACTCGGCTTATCATACCATCGTAAGAAAGATTGTCAAACCGCCGGCCCAGAAGACCAACCGGGTCAATATCATTAATTTCTGGGGCGGTCATATTTTTGATGAACTATTGGAAAAACTCGGATATAAAGCTGAATATATCGTTCCTTTCTCTACCATCGAGCAGTTGGAACATATTTCGGAAGCCGCAGCCAGCATACAGATTTGTCCTACTTTGGGCGGCTATCTGGGAGCGGCTCTGGAACAAATTTACGGCGTCCCGGAAATCAAAGCCCCCCTTGCTTACGGTATAGCCGGAACGGATGCCTGGTTAAGAGAATTAGGCAAAGTGCTGGATAGGGAAAGGGAAGTAGAAGAAATAATAACCACCACCAAGGCAAGAATTCTTCCTCAGCTTGAGGAATACCGCCGCCAATTAACCGGGAAGACGTGCTATGTTACGGCCGGGGCAGCACACGGCCATGCCTTGATTGCTTTGTTGCGGGATTTAGGCATGAAAGTCCAGGGGGCAGCAATTTTCCATCACGACCCGGTATATGACAATGGCAGCTGCGCCTCAGACATGCTGGCTCATGATGTAAAAACTTACGGGGATATTCATAATTTTAACGTTTGCAACAAACAGGCTTATGAACTGGTCAATATATTAAATCGAACCCATCCCGATATAATGATCGCCCGTCATGGCGGTATGACCGTATGGGGGGCCAAGCTCGGCATTCCCACCATGCTGATCGGCGATGAGCATCTGGGGTTTGGCTATCAGGGACTGCTGAATTATGCGGAACGAATCCTGGAAACTCTGGATAACAAAGAATTTGTAAGCAATCTGGCCCGTCATAGTACCATGCCCTACAGCCAATGGTGGCTCGAACAAAATCCCTATATATTTTTAGGAGGTAATACAGATGTCGAAGTTTATTGAACAGCCCAGATTCTCATGCGCACTGGGAGCACAGCAATCGGTTGTCGCCATCAGGCGGGCTGTTCCCATAGTACACTCCGGGCCTGGCTGCAGTGTTAAAATTTGCGATCTTATCGGGCAGGGTGAAGGCTATGCCGGCGGAAGCACCATTCCCTGTACCAATTCCAGTGAAGCTGAAATCGTGTTCGGAGGAGAGAATAAATTAAGATCAGTTATAGATGGAGCCCTGAAAGTTATAGATGCCGATCTTTATGTAGTACTTACCGGCTGCACCGCCGATATTGTCGGCGACGATGTAGCTCAGGTGGTCAGAGATTATCAAGATTTGGATAAGCCTGTAGTCTACGCGGAAACAGGAGGATTCAAAAGCAACAACTACGTCAGTCATGATGTTGTAGTCCAGGCGATCATAGAACAATATGTCGATAAGTATGCCCAGCACAAGGATGAAAAAATACCTGGATTGGTTAATGTATTTGCAACCATTCCTTATCAAGACCCCTATTGGAACGGAAATCTGATCGAGTTAAAAATAATTTTGGAGGGTATTGGACTGCAGGTAAACATTTTGTATGGAGTAGAATCCGAAGGAATCAAGGAATGGTTGAACATCCCCCGAGCCGAATATAATCTGTTGATCTCCTCCTGGCCGGGATTGGAAGTGGTTAAGTATCTGCAGGATAAATATGGTACACCTTATTATCATTTTCCTTACCTGCCGGTGGGGGGAGTGGAAACTTCTAAGTTTCTTAAGAATGTTACGGCCTTCACCGGACTGGATAAGCAAAAAGCTGAAGCTTTTATTGCCCGGGAAGAAGAAAAATTCTATTCATATATCGAACGTACCGCTGATTTTATGCTGGAATTCCGCTACGGTCTGCCCCGGGTTTTCTATACCATGCTGGATTCAACTTACGCGGTAGGTTTTGCCAGGTACCTGGTAAATGAACTGGGGATTCTTCCGGCCCGCCAATTTATTATTATTGAAGAGACCCCCGATATTTACAAAGAAGAAATAATAGCACAATTCCAGCATATTTCTGCAATACGTTCCGCCGAAGTGACTTTTGACAGTGATGGTGGTCAAATTCAGGAAGAGATACGTAATGACGAGCACAAAAAACGTGCGCTGATATTAGGCAGCGGCTGGGAAAGAGATCTGGCCCAAGATATCGGCGCTGATTTGCTGATGCTGAGCGTGCCGATAAGCCACAGATTAATTATGAACTGCGGTTATGCCGGATATAACGGGGGATTGAGAGCAATTGAAGATATATACGACCGGGTTCTGGACACTTACAGGTAAGAGATGGGGGAATATAGATGCTGCACAGAATTGCCATGGCAAGTTCGGATGGAAAAGTGATCAATCAACATTTTGGCCATGCCGACCGATTTCATATTGTTGATATTGATGAAGCCGGCTATACCTTTATTGAAACCCGCCTCAACCATCCGGCCTGCGATCATCAGGGACATTCACTCATTGCTTTTGATTGGACCATCAATCTTCTATCTGATTGTGAAGGAATTTTTGTAAGCCAAATAGGAAATGCTGCGGCGAGTTATCTGACCTGCAAGGGAGTTAGAGTTTTCGTAGCTCCTTATCCTATTGCCGATGTACTGCGCAAACTTGTCACTGACAAAATTTTAGATGTTATTCCTGAAAATACTGAAAAAGAAAATCGCAACAAGGAGTGAATCTTTGCTATGAAACTAGATACATTACTTATCCACGGAGGTTTGGACGGAGATGGCACTACGGGAGCAGTAAATGTTCCCATTTACCTGACTTCGACTTTCCGCCAGAGCGGTTTGGGCCAGGATCATAAATATGAGTATTCCCGTACCGGCAATCCCACCCGGGAGGCTCTGGAAAAACTTATTGCGGAGCTGGAAAGCGGCGAAGCCGGCTTTGCCTTTGCATCCGGGATGGCGGCCATAACCGCAGTGTTGATGCTCTTTAAAACCGGTGACCGGATCATAATTTCCGAGAATGTATATGGCGGAACCTTTCGGGTCCTGGACCAGATTTTTAGACAATTTGGCCTTTCTTATGCCATTGCCGACCTCTCCCAACCCGATATACTGGATAGCTCTTTTGACGAAAACACCCGGGCGGTTTTGCTGGAAACTCCGGCCAATCCTTTACTTTCAATTGCCGATATAGCCAGAGTAGCCTCAATTGCCGGAAAGCATCAGGCCTTAACTATTGTAGATAATACTTTTATGACCCCGTATCTGCAGAAGCCTTTAGAACTGGGCGCAGATATTGTAGTTCACAGCGCCACCAAATATCTGGGCGGACACAGTGACCTGATAGCCGGACTGGCAATTGTGAATAGCCGGGAGCTGGCTAAGAAGCTGCATTTTATTCAGAATTCAACCGGTGGTATTTTAGAACCGTTCGATTCATGGCTTTTAATCAGAGGAATAAAAACCCTGGGGGTCAGAATGGACCGGCACGTTGAAAACGCCAGGTATATGGCCGATTTTCTTCACTATAACCCTGCAGTTGGCAGGATATATTATCCCGGACTGCAAAATAGCCCCGGTTATGAGGTGCATGAACGTCAGGCCGCCGCACCAGGGGCCATGATTTCCTTTGAACTTACGGCAGAATATGATATTCATCAATTTTTAAAAGCTTTGCAGATCATAAGCTTGGGAGAAAGCCTGGGCGGAGTTGAATCCCTCATTTGTCATCCGGCTTCGATGACGCACGCTGCTATCCCGCCGGAAATCCGCCGGGCAGTAGGAATTACCGACAATCTGTTAAGATTATCGGTTGGATTGGAGAATAAAAAAGACCTGGTGGCAGATATAAAGCATGCTCTGGCTGCAGCGGCCAAAAACGGTCAGGAAGATGAAGGCCGAATGTCATCCTGAGGCAAGGTCGAGTGTCATCCTGAACGTAGTGAAGGAT
>DHSK01000177.1:7600-14622 GCA_002408445.1 Syntrophomonas sp. UBA5288 | reverse complement strand
TCACTACGTTCAGGATGACAAAAAAAACGTTATTCATAGCAATGACAAATGGGGTTTTTGGAATTATGCATAACGCTCAACTCCATGATTTTTTAACAGATGAGGAGAATCTTGATGAAAGAAAATATAACGAAGCAATTTAAAGCTAAAAGGACAATTGACTTAATCGGACATACTCCTTTAGTTGAAGTAAAATGCTTTGACGTGGGGTTTTGCCGTTTATTTTTGAAGCTTGAATGCCAGAATCCAGGGGGGTCAATCAAAGACCGAATCGGACTGAGCATGGTGGAACAGGCTGAGAAAGAAGGAAAAATCCAACCCGGGGATACTTTAATTGAAGCAACTGCGGGAAATACCGGCTTGGGATTGGCCCTGGCCGCAATAACCAAAGGATATAAGCTTATTCTGGTGATCCCCGATAAGATGAGTACGGAAAAAATTAATCATCTTAAAGCCATGGGGGTTGAAACGATAATAACCCGGTCCGATGTGGAGAAAGGTCATCCGGAGTATTATCAGGATTATGCCCAAAGATTGGCCCGGGAAATACCTCATTCGTTTTTTATCAATCAGTTTAACAATCCCGCCAATCCATTGGCCCATGAACTAAGCACGGCGCCTGAGATCTGGGAACAAACCGAACATAAAGTAGATGCCATTGCAGTCGGGGTGGGATCAGCCGGAACCTTGAAAGGTCTGACCGATCATTTTAAAAAAGTAAAACCGGACCTGGAAATAATCCTGGGTGATCCGGAGGGATCGGTATTGGTAGATTACGTAAACGGCAGGAACTTACCGCAGGCGGGAAGCTGGCTGGTAGAAGGAATTGGTGAAGATTTTGTACCGGATCAATTTAATATGACATTAGTCAAAAAGGCTTATTCGATAAGCGATGCGGAAAGTTTTGCCACCGCCAGGACCCTGCTGCGCAAAGAAGGTATACTGGCCGGCTCGTCCAGCGGAACCATAATCAGCGCCGCAGTCAAATATGCACGTGAACAAAAGCAGCCGAAAAACATTGTAACCTTTGTATGCGATAGCGGCAATAAATATTTAACCAAAATGTATAATGACTTTTGGATGATCGATCAAGGATTCATAAAAGGAACAGAAAATAATAATCTGGAGGATTTGGTAACCAGAAAATATTCCGAACATACGGTTATAGCCGTAAAACCTACTGACACCTTATTGAACGCGCATTCTAAAATGAAAATGTATGAAGTATCCCAACTGCCGGTTGTTGAGGAAAATGAAGTTATTGGGATAATCGATGAATGGGACATATTAACTGCAGTTGAAAATGGAGATGAAACTATTCTTAGAAAACCAATCAGCGATTATATGTCAATTGGAGTAATCTCTGTATCCATTGATGATGATCTGTCCCAGGTGGTTTCCATCTTAAAGAGGGGCTACCTGGTGATAGTAAAGAAAGACGGTCGATTTTACGGTTTAATAACCAAGATGGACTACCTTAATTACCTGCGCAGGAAACTAAAATAAAATTCTTGACAAAAAACGACTGTTGTCAGTATAGTATTAACATATTATTCATATATGATTAGTATGATTTGTGTGATTACCTTGAATAAAGGGGGGTGATTTTTAATGATATGCTCTTGTAGGTCAGAAGTAATCTTAAATAAAAATTTTTTGACCCAAAAGCATACTATTTTTATAGGTTTTATAATATATAATAGGAAAATCGATTTGAGCCATTAAGCTCAAAATATGAACCAGGAGGTTTAATTATGAATCAAAAGGCTATAGCTTATATTGATATAACTCATACTTATTATCCTAATAACTTCCGTACCGCCCGGGTGGCTATCAACAAGATTGAACCCGGCGAATTGGTAAAAATACGTTTAAAGTCCGGAAAACCGTTGCTTAAAATATCCAAAAGCCTGGAGCAGGCGGGCCATAAAATTCGGTTAGTTAATGATAACCGGGATGGAACTTATACCGTTCTTATTGAAAGAGGCTAATTGCCCTGATTCCATGCGGAGCATATTGTTATTTAAAATATACTCTCCACAGCGGATTCTTTTTAATGTTTTTTAAATAGTGTTTCTCAATGAAAATTGCAATAGTCGGTGGAAGGGGAGGCTGTTTTTTATGAGTAAACCAAGAAATACCCCCAATAACGAAAAAGAAATTTTGTCTTCATTAGATCTTGAGCTTTTACAAACCTTAATTAAGGGGATTCTTTACGGATCTATAACGCTGATCATACAGGATGGCAAGGTGATTCAGATTGAAAAGAATGAAAAAATACGGCTAGTTTAAATCTTTTTGAACTAGCCGTAGCATATAGCCTTAAATGTAGTACATGTTGCACCAGCTGCCTTCTAATTTTTTATGTTGCAAAATCAAATCTTCTAACGAAATGGAATCTACTACTTTATCGATGCTGGCATTAATTTCATCCCATACATTGGCTTTTAAACAATATTCAACCGAATTATTCTCCGCAACGCTGTCATTAGGGTCAATAACCGACAAATCGCCCTCCAGAGCTCTTAAGATAGTACCAATTCTAATTTTATCCGGTTTTTCAGCCAGTATATATCCTCCCTGGGCACCTTTAACGCTTTTAACTAACCCGGATTTTCTTAAAATCGAAAAAACCTGTTCCAAATAATTGGAGGAGATATTTTGCCTTTCGGCAATGGAACTTAACGATATATGTTCTCCACCTGAATAAATTGCCAAATCAAGCATTGCCCGCAGACCATACCTGCCTTTAGTTGAAATTTTCATTTCATATCTCCCTAACATAAGTATTTATATATGTTTACTATTATATACAATTTGTATTTAAAATCAACCGACGGGTTAAGCACCAGGTAATTTCTCAAATAAATCATCTTTTACTTAATATTATAAATGAAGAAATAGCATTTTATCATAGGGAATTTATTAGTTATTCTTTTTTCCCACCTAAAATAAACAAACTAAGCCAGGATCATCTTAAATAAAGAGATCCCGGCTTAGTTATTTATGAGGATGAGGATAAGTTGTGAGAGGCTATTTTTATGCTTTGGCAAGCGCCTGATCTAAATCATCGATCAAATCGTCTACCCCTTCTATGCCTATGGAAAGCCTTACCAAATCCGGAGTAATTCCGGCCGCTTTTTGCTCTTCTGCATTTAATTCAGCATGGGTAGTACTGGATGGATGAATAACCAGGGATTTGGCATCGCCCACATTGGCAAGCAGGGAGAATAGTTCCAGGTTATTTATAAATTTCTTGCCGGCTTCCAATCCACCTTTTATACCAAAAGTGAAGATGGAACCTGCACCTCGGGGCAAATATTTTTGGGCCAGCTCATAGTATTGGTTTCCTTCCAGTTCAGGATAACTAACCCAGGCAACTTTAGGATGTTGACTTAAAAATGCCACT
This sequence comes from Syntrophomonas sp. UBA5288, assembly GCA_002408445.1. Taxonomy (GTDB): domain Bacteria; phylum Bacillota; class Syntrophomonadia; order Syntrophomonadales; family Syntrophomonadaceae; genus UBA4851. Next base: position 11,213 of record DHSK01000177.1, on the reverse strand, counting down.
ACTTTTCTGGTGTTGGCCACATGCCGCTCAATCCTTAAGGATAAAGTCTCGAGCCCCTGCAGGAAATAGAAAGCATTGATGGGGCTTAAGGTGGCTCCGGTGTTTCTTAAAAGCTGTACTCTGGCTTTGGTGATGAAGGCTGCAGCTCCGATATCTTGAGCATATCTTATACCGTTATAGCTTTTGTCCGGAGTAGTAAAATCAGGAAATTTACCGCTTCCGGCCCAATCAAACTTGCCTGAATCTACTATGATCCCGCCTATAGACGTACCATGTCCTCCTATAAACTTAGTCGCTGAATGAACAACTACATCGACACCATACTCTATAGGCCTTAACAGGTAAGGAGTAGTAAAAGTGCTGTCAATAATAAAAGGTATCTTGTTTTCGTGAGCTATTTCAGCCACTGCTTCTAAATCTAAAACGTTGATTCTGGGATTGCCTATTGTTTCTCCATAAATGGCTTTGGTCTTATCCGTTATAGCTCTTCTGAAATTGTCAGGGTCGTCCGGATCAACGAAAACCGTATTTATACCCAGCTTTTTCAAGGTAACGGCAAACTGCTCATAGGTTCCGCCGTACAAAGTACTGGCAGCGACTATTTCATCACCGGCGTTGGCCACGTTAATAATTGAGTATAAAATAGCGGCTAACCCGGATGAGGTTGCCAGGCCCCCAACTCCGCCTTCTAATTCAGCAACTCTTTTTTCAAAAACGTCGGTAGTAGGATTCATAATTCGAGAATAGATATTGCCTTCTTTTCTTAAATTAAAAAGGTCTGCAGCGTGATCTGCGTCATCAAACAAATAGGATGTGGTTTGGTATATAGGTACCACCCTGGATTTGGTAGTAGGATCCGGCACTTGCCCGGCATGTACCTGTAAAGTCTCAAAGCTTAATTTTTTACTCATTTATATCGCTCCTTTAATATAGTTTTACAGTGCTGAAAATGAAAACGGCATTGAATATATCCGATAGGTCGGAATCAAGTAAACCACCCTCTTCCTGATTGAAATAATGATTCATTCTATTTCTCTAATCAAATAAATAAAAATCCTCTTTCATAAGAAAGAGGAACAATTCATTTTAACCTCTCCCTTATCTCTCAATGTCTCCATTGCAGGAATTGGCACCGTTGTATTTATAATACCGGTTGCCGGGCTTCATAGGGCCATTCCCTCCGCCACTCTTGATAAGGAATTACTTATTAAACTTTAGGATATCAATTATTATTAATCCTATATATTTTGTATGATATGAAAATTGTATTCCCTTTACATCGTTTTGTCAATAAAAATTTTTAAAAATTTAATATGCGGCTGAAGATATACCAAAGCAGGGGTTATAGCCAGATTTTTTACTCATTCAAAAAAGAGCTGCTACTTAAAGTTATTATCTTGACAAAATCTAAATTCGACAATTATAATATCATACTAATAGTATATGAATAATAGGAATTAAATATAAAAAGGAAGTGTGCATAATGAGCAAAAGAAAATATGGTAATGAGTACGGTTTTTTAACCCGGGCCGTCCATACTGGAAATGACGTGGATAAAGATACCGGGGCTATTAAACGGCCCATTACCATGGCCAATAGTTATGAACTGCCTTATGACCCTGCCGAACTTAACTGGAGCAGTACGGCAAAAGCTCTTTATACTCGTAATGGTGGTTCCAATCAGCAATATTTGCAGGAAAAACTCTGCAGCCTTGAAGGAGGGGAGGATTGTGTGGCACTTGCCTCCGGAGTAGCGGCGCTATCCGGAATATTTTTTACTTTATTAAAAAGCGGTGATCATGTTATTTTTTCAGATGTGACATATATTGCGGTTTACCGTTTACTTTATGAACTCTTGCCCAGTAAATATGGTATTGAGACCACGATTACTGACACATCGGACTTGGAGGCGGTAAAAGCCGCAATTAGGCCCAATACCAAACTAATTCATATTGAAACACCCGCCAATCCTACACTGAAAATCAGTGACATTGAAGCAATTGCTAAAATAGCCCATAATGCCGGGGCACTGCTTTCGGTTGACAATACTTTTGCATCACCATACAACCAGCGGCCAAATGAACTTGGAGCTGACCTTTGTGTAGAAAGTTTAACTAAATATATTAATGGGCATGGAGATGCGATGGGAGGTGCTGTCATCGGACCTAAGGCACTTATTGACAAAATAAGAGCAGAAGCGATGGTTAATAATGGCGGTGTACTCAGTCCTTTTAATGCCTGGATGATTATGCGGGGGGCCGTAACACTTCCTCTTCGCATGAAGCAGCATAATGATAGTGCACTGGCGGTAGCTAAATTCCTTGAGAGCCTTGATGCTGTGCGCTTTGTTTCTTATCCCGGCTTGGAAAGCCACTCAGGGCACAAGCTTGCCCAAAAGCAGATGAAAAATGGATATTCAGGGGTAATGGCCTTTGGCCTTAAGGCGGATCATGATACGCACAACCGCTTTGTTAGCCACCTGAAAGTCATAACATCTGCCGTATCATTAGGACATGATGAAAGCCTGATCGCATTTTTAGGAGAAAACGATGAGCGCCAGTATCTTTATCCCGAGGAATTCCACGAAGGCTTCTTCCGCTTAAGTATTGGCATTGAAGATACTGAAGACATCATTCAAGATATTAAACAGGCGCTTTTCAAAATTGGTTTATGGGGCTAAATAGGAATAATAAATAATCAGGAGGGATGGACTAATGCCGATTAAAATTCCGGATAATCTTCCGGCCAGCGAAATTCTTACCAGTGAGAATATATTTGTTATGCATGAAAAGCGGGCTTTTACGCAAGATATTCGCCCGCTTAGAATAGCAATATTAAATCTGATGCCGCAAAAAAGTGTAACCGAAACACAAATAATGCGCTTGCTAAGTAATTCTCCGCTGCAAGTGGATATTGTACTGTTGCATACTGGAAGTCATGATAGTAAAAATACTCCTGCAGAATACCTTACCAAGTTTTACAAAACATTCGATGAGATAAAAGATGAAAGATTCGATGGTATGATAATAACAGGGGCACCGGTGGAGCTTTTAGAATTTGAAGAATTAACTTATTGGGATGAATTGCAAGAAATAATGGAGTGGAGTACCCATAATGTTTTTTCCACTCTGCATATTTGTGCCGGTGCTCAGGCCGGACTTTATTATCATTTTGGGGTTCCCAAATATAAATTAAAGCAAAAATTGTTTGGGGTATTTCCGCATACTGTCAACCGGAAGAATGTACCGTTGCTACGAGGATTTGATGATGAATTTTATGCTCCTCATTCCCGACATACCGAAGTAAAAAAAGAAGATATTGAAAAAGTACCGGAAATTGAGCTTCTGGTTGAATCCGAAGAAGCCGGTCCTTATATTATTGCCTCCAAAGACGGAAGGCAAATCTTTGTAACCGGTCATCCGGAATATGATCCGTTAAGTTTAAAGGCCGAATATGATAGGGATATTAACAAAGGTCTGAAAATTCAAATTCCTCAGCACTATTTTCCAAATGATGATCCATCACAGCCGCCGGTGGTTAAATGGAGGGGACATGGGAATTTATTATATGCCAATTGGTTGAATTATCACGTATACCAGGAAACCCCTTATAA
>DHSK01000177.1:0-7412 GCA_002408445.1 Syntrophomonas sp. UBA5288 | reverse complement strand
CCATGTGTGGCCCAATAGATAAAGCCTTCTTGATGAGGCCCCGACAGGCTGTCAGAGAACCCCTGTTAATTCGTTGGAATTGGCAGGGGTTTTGCTTTTACGCTATATTCTTCAACTGCTTCCAATTTCTTTTCATAACTGATTCTCTTCTCCTGCCTATAGAAAGCTCCCCTTCATGTAGTCCTAATTTTTTGTTTTTTCCGGTGTCTACTCAAAGGGGAGCCTGGATTTATATTTCTTAATTATCCGATAATCGGCTTTCTCTGTATGGGATATGAATTGGGACCTTATTTAATGGCTATTTATATCCATATTTTATTCATTTAGCCGACTGGATAAAAAGTTGCTTATCCCATTGGGGGATAACTTACTATTTTCTACCGGCTAATTGCGCTATCAAATGCCTATATTTAGGGATTTACACATCACAATTTCAGTTGGCATGTATTTTGCTATTACATATGTCAAGCAATTAATTGCACAAGTATTCAAAAATATTTACCCGGGTTCGATTTCAGATTTACGTTGCCTTTAACCTGATACCAGCACGGGAAATGAGGCGTGTGATCAGATGAGAATATACCGGAAGGAGGTTTAATTCTCGGGCCAGGTTAAAAAACCGGTTGCTGGTTTAATCGAACAAAAAGGAGGCTCTACAGATGTCAAAGAGTGTAAGTAAAGAACTCTTTAAAAATGTTAATCCCGATTTGTATAAAAAGGACTGGCAGTGGCAGGAAGGCGATTTAACCGTTACCAGAACAGCCCAGTGGACAGCCCCCGGCTGCCATGATGCCTGCAGTGTTTTATGCTATACCGACAAAGACGGAAAAGTCGTAAAGTTGGAAGGAGACCCCAACAGCACATACAACCAGGGACGCTTGTGCATGCGCTGCTTAAATTATAAAGAGGCAATCAATTCACCGGAAAGACTTAAATGGCCTCTGAAGCGTGTAGGGGAACGTGGTGAAAATAAATGGGAACGTATAACCTGGGATGAAGCTTACGATATTATTTGTGATCAAGTACGCTATATTCAGAAAGAATATGGACCCGAATGTATCATAGGTATGCAAGGAACCGGACGTAACATCATCTGGCAGACACCTTATCTAACCTATTCCGCATTCGGCAGTCCGAACTTTGCTCTGGGTTTTCTGTCCGGCGACTCCTGCTATCTGCCGCGTACCGCCACAACCTATTGTCTGTTTAGTGATTTCTTTATTGTAGACTGCGGACATATGGTTGAAGATCGCTACGACAATCCTGAATGGAAGCGTCCGGATGTAGTTATGGTATGGGGCAATAACCCTATCATTAGTAATGGTGACGGGTTCCTGGGGCACTGGCTTATCGATCTTATGAAAATGGGAACCAAACTCATTGTGGTAGATCCTCAGCTTACCTGGCTGGCTTCCCGGGCTGACTACTGGCTGCAATTGCGTCCCGGTACTGACTGCGCATTAGCCGACGCTATGATTAATGTGATTATCGAGGAAAACCTTTATGATAAGAAATTCGTAGAAGAATTTACTTTTGGCTTCGATGAATTGGCCGAAAAAGTCAAAGAATACCCTCCTGAAAAAGCAGCCGAAATCACCTGGGTTCCCAAAGATACTATCATTGAGGCAGCACGCTTCTTTGCCCAAGCAAACCCAGGTGCTATACAATGGGGACTGGCTGTTGATACTCAGGTATCGGGTATTCCTACCGCCCATGCACTTACTGCTTTAACAGCCATCTGTGGAAATATCGATGTACCAGGTGGTAACATCGTTGTCCGCGGCGCTCACAATACCGCTGATGCATATGGATGCGGCAGGTGGAACCTTTCTGAAGAAATGCTGTCGAAAGAACTGGGCATCGACGCTTCCCCAATGCATAAGGATGGATTTGCATCATCCGCTCAGGGTGACGCTGTATTAGAGGCAATTGAGTCCGGTAAGCCTTATCCGGTTAAGATGCTGTTCTTACAGACCACCAATCCCATTGCCTGCATGGGCGCAGAAGCTCCCCGTGTATACGCAGCTATGAAGAAAGTTCCTTTCAATGTAGTTGTTGACGTATTTATGACACCGACTGCTGTAGCCTTTGCCGATGTAGTTTTACCTGCTGCCTTTGGTATGGAACGTAACAGTGTACGCTGCTGGTGGTGGCCTATGAAGTCAATTGTCAAGTGTAGCCAATATGAAGAATGCAAATCTGATGAGCAGATTATTCTGGATCTGGGCAAACGCCTGAACCCCGAAAACTTCCCGTGGGAAACTGACGAAGAGATGATGACCTGGTGGATCCAGAGCGGTTCCAGATTTGGTGCTAAATGGCCTGAAGCCGCTGATTTCGACTTTGACGGATTAAAAAAGAAAGTAATGTCCTTCCCGAAATGGGAATATCGCAAACATGAAAAAGGGTTGCTGCGTGAAGATGGTGAACCCGGATTTAACACCGGCACAGGAAAGCTGGAACTTTACAGTACCCTCTTTGATATGTGGGGAAAAGATCCGCTGCCAACTTATACGGAACCACCCGAAAGTCCGGTTTCTACCCCTGAGCTCTATAAGCAGTATCCGCTGGTTCTTACCTGTGGACAAAGATCCTGGGAATTCTTCCACTCTGAACATCGCCAGCTACCTACCATGCGTGAATTTCATCCCAACCCGAAGGTGGAAATTCATCCCGACACAGCAACTCAATTGGGTATTCAAGAGGGAGACTGGGTATGGATCGAAAATCAGCGCGGCCGCTGCAAGCAGATAGCAACCATCAGTCCGACCCTGGATCCAAGAGTAGTCCGTGCTGAACATGCTTGGTGGTACCCGGAAAAACCGGCTGCCGAGCCCAGCTTATTTGGTGTATTTGACAGCAATATCAACAATCTGACAACCCAATGTGTAGTCGGAGACCAGGGATATGGCGCACCATATAAAAATTTGCTCTGCAAAATCTATAAATGCACAGAGGAAAACAGCAAAGTTACGCCGACTGAGCAGGTCACAAGGATGGGAGGGTTTGGATATGTCAAAAGATAAGAAAACTTATGGAATCTTGATAGATTATCATTATTGCACCGGCTGCCATGCCTGTGAGGTAGCCTGCAAGTCTGAGTTGGATCTGCCTCATGGGCAATTTGGAATTAAACTGGCTGAGGATGGTCCCCGTAAAAAAATTGATGGAAAATGGGAATTAACATATATTCCTATTCCTACTGAACTATGCAACCTGTGTGAAAAACGCCTATCAGAAGGAAGACTTCCGACCTGCGTACACCATTGCCAGTCTGCATGTATGGATTTTGGACCTGTTGAAGAATTAGCCAAGAAAATGGCAGGAAAGACCAAACAGGTATTATTTGTTCCGGCTGTTAATTCAAGTAGATCTGTTTAACTAAAATAGATGGTTCAGGCAGGTGTACCTCACTTGAGCAGTACACCTGCCAAATTATGAATAACAAATCGCAAAATACATTCCAAAACTTATTATACGAGGAGGTATTATTATGTGTTTTCGTCCCCCCGAGACCAAAAAACCCAAAAAATGTGGAGCTTGTGGATTTTTCAATCCGCCACAGAACACCATCTGTAAAAAATGTGGAGCAGAACTGCCTGCTACTATGATACCTTGTCCGGAATGCGGTGTTCCCCAGCCTATGAACGTGAAAATATGCGAAAACTGCGGCTATAACGGGAAACCCGGTTCTGGTGATCCAACGAAGCGTAAGGCTTAGTAGATAAAGAAAAAATATCTAGTACTCTCCAGCACCTTTAAGTAAGCAACTGTAATTGAATCTATTTGAGTAATATAAACTAAAAATGCATAAGGAGGATAGTGCTATGCAGTGTTTTGCATGTAGACCTACCTGCCAGAGGTGCCGCCGCAAGCCAAAACTTAAGGCAATTCGGCTCTGTCCGGAATGTGGTTGGTATAATTTAGCCGCGAGCCAAAAATGCAGCAAATGCGGCATTGTCCTGCAGCCGGTAAATGAAGAGGAAATTGCCAAAGAACTGGCTCCGCCAATACCTATGGCCCAATGCTCTCTATGCAGTCCGCTGGATAAACCCCGTTGTGCAAAGTGTATTCACATCACAAGGGTTCTGTGCCCACAATGCGGAACTTTTAATATAGCCGGCAAGCAGCAATGCAGAAAATGTAACGCTGCTTTGCCGGCCGAAATTGACAATAGATTATAAAACATAAAAGTGATATATTGGTGAAAAGTGCTAATCGAATACTGTCAATACATGAAGAAACGGGGGAATATTGATGACCGCCATGTTCACATCGTCTTTTGACAGTAGTTTATCATCCTGCCAATCGATGCCTTTTAGCCACCGGAAAATCATGACTAAAAAGAGATGGGAAACAATTGCTAACTATAAAGATAATTTCTTAAATAACCTTACCGTTGATCCGCGTCAATGCTCACAGATAGATTCGGAAGTGGCTGCTTCCTGGTTGCGTTCCAAGCAGGCGGAAGTAAATGCTTTTGCACCCTGCCTTGATCAGAAACTTACTGAACAGGAATTTGAAAGTATCAGAGAAAAAAACCAGCAGCTTATTGAGGTATCGCTATCGCTGTTCAAAGTATTCCGTCAATTAGCTAACGCTCCCGGCTATGCTCTATATCTTTTTGAAAAAAACGGCGTGTTTTTGCTTTTGGAAGGAGATATTTTAAAAATCCCTTTTGCCGAATATGGTTCATTAGTCGGAAGAATTTGTGATGAAAGCACCTTGGGTACCTGCGCACATGTTTTGAGCATGAAACTTAAACGGCCCGTGCAACTTCAAGGTCCAGAGCAATACTGTGTTGCCTTACACAACCTGGTTGCTTCTGCTGCTCCAATTTTTGATGAAAATGAGGAAATTGCGGCCACAACGGTATTATGTCAAACAATGGTTACCCCTCCCTGGGATAAGAACTTTCAAAATATGTGTTCCCATACTTTATGTCTGATTACCGCAATAGCCGCTGCCATTGAAGCCCAGCTAAAACTCTCGAAAAGCAATAACCATTTACAGAACACAAATAAATGTTTAATATCTGCTAATCAGGAGCTTCGATTAGCCTATGAGACACTGGAAGCTACTTTTGCATGTATTGATGATATTATTACCGTTATTGATAAAGAGGGTAGAATCCTGCGTACTAATCGTGAGGGTCTACGTACGTTTGGATTAAGGCTGGAAGAAGTCGGCCGAAGACAAATAACTGATTTTTTGGATAAACATTCTTGCCTTATGGACACTGTATTGAAAAGGCAGGCTTCCAATATTGAAGAGACGATCTATGCTGGTAAATTTGAGCAATCTTATGTAATCGATATTCATCCTATATCTAATAAATCCACCGGAGAACTGGAAACAGCTGTTCTTCGCTTAAGTCCTTCTGAAAAGGTAAATGCGGCGGCGGCCAAAAGAACCGGAGCTACAGCCAGATTTACCTTCGGGGACATTATAGGAGAAAGTCCGGTTATGGCGCAAACTATAAAACAGGCACAGCGATTTGCTAATTCACCCGAGAACGTGCTGCTTGTTGGAGAAAGCGGCACCGGTAAGGAACTGTTTGCGCAGGCTATCCATAATAATTACCGGCCATTGGGACCATTCATGGCAATTAATTGTGCTGCCATGCCTCGGGAACTTATTGAAAGTGAACTATTTGGTTATGAAGGCGGCAGTTTTACCGGTGCAGAAAAAACAGGAAGACCTGGAAAAATTGAATTAGCCAGTGGCGGAACACTTTTCTTGGATGAGATTGGAGATATGCCTTTTGAACTGCAATCCGTATTATTACGGGTTCTTGAAGACAAACAAGTAATGCGCGTCGGCGGCCGGCGATATAAAAGCATTGACTTTAGAATTATCGCCGCCACTAATAAGGATCTCTGGCAGATGGTGCAAGAAGGTTTATTTCGCGAAGACTTGTTTTTCCGGTTATCTGTTCTCTCGATTTCAATTCCTCCGTTGCGTGACAGAGAAGGCGATATTGAGCTATTGGCAGATGATTTTGCTGAGCGCTATTGCTTTAAATTAGGAAATCAGCCCTTAAAATTGGATTCGGGTGCCAAAGATGCGCTTATGAAATATACCTGGCCAGGCAATGTACGGCAATTACAGAATGTAATTATTTATGCTGTTAACAATGCCCAAGGAGATAATATTCAGTTCAGAGATCTGCCCAAGTTAGTTAATAGACTTAATCCAATAAATCAAGAAAAGTCCAATGCAGCAAAAGTACTTTCTCTTGAGGATACGGAAAAGAATGCCATCGAGTCAGCACTTAAAAAAACTGATAACAATGTATATGAGGCTGCTCTTCTTCTGAATATTGGCAAGTCCACGCTATATCGAAAAATTAAGAAATATCAGTTTGATGTGGACATTTAGTTTGCTATTAAGGATGCTTTCGTGTGAATAGTGAGCAGGTTGTCAAAAGCCCCTGTTAATTCATTAGAATTTGCAGGGGTTTGGTTTTTACGGCGGCATAATTACAGTTAATAATTTGTTACAACACATTAGAAGGATTTTCCATATTTAAATTAGAAAATTGTTAAGTAAATATAAGTATAACAGTTGGGCTCATTTTATGATGAGAGAAAGGCAGTAAAAGGAGGGGGAGGTAATATGGGCAAAGAAATAAGGTTTTACAATGCGCTGTTTCCTTTATGGTTTCTTTTGTTTTTTCCAGTCACCTGGCTGGTTGTTTTGCCTGCCAATTTTCTGATTGATAGTGTTGTGTTGCTTATTACGCTTAAAGTCTTAAAACATCGTATTGGGGACTGTTATAAGAAAATCATTATTAAAGCATGGATATTCGGATTCCTGGCAGATTTTATCGGAGCAGGATTAATGTTTTTAACCCAAGCCTATATTTTTGAATATGAATCCAAGATGGGGGAATGGTGGTTTAAGTATATCGGCAATCCGGTGGCCTATAATCCGTTTGATAATCCGTATTCGTTCTGTTATGTTGCATTAGTTATTATTTTAGTGGCAGTATCTATATATTTCTTCAATTTAAAATTCTCACTTAAAAACCTGGAGATCGATATTGCGTCCAAGAAGCGAATAGCTCTAAGTCTGGCCATTTTTACAGCGCCTTATATTCTATTGTATCCCAGCAAATTACTATATTAAGGTATTTAATGGAGGAGAGAAAGAATCTGATGAAAGAACAAGTAAAACACAATCTTGAACCAATTTTTGACGCAAACTCACAAATCTTAATCTTAGGAACGATGCCATCTCCAAAATCCCGGGAGGCAGGTTTCTATTATGCTCACCCGCAAAATCGGTTTTGGCGTGTTATCGCAGAAGTTTTATCTCAGGCGCTGCCGGTAACTATAGAAGAAAAGAAAATGATGTTACTCAATAATCATATTGCTTTATGGGATGTTTTAGAGACTTGCGACATAAAG
>DHSK01000187.1:31367-44502 GCA_002408445.1 Syntrophomonas sp. UBA5288 | reverse complement strand
TGCAATACAGGTATATAAAGAACAGCTAACTGCATCAGGACAGAGGCTAATACCGCTATAAGCAAATAAGAGTTTTTGAAAAATCCTAACTCAAAGGGAGAATATACTTCCGAGCGGCATTCGAAAACATAGAATAATTGAGCAAATACCAGTGTACTAAAGGCCATGGTGCGTGCTACTTCCAGAGTGTTGCTTCCGTGCATGCGGGTAAAAACAATTCCTATGGTAAAGGCTGCCAGGGTGACCAGAGCGATAAAGATACCCCGGCTGAATATTATCCAACCCAGACGGCGGGCAAATAAGGACTCCGACCTGGGGCGGGGTTTCCTTTTCATAATATCCGGTTCAGGTGGTTCCAGCCCCAGGGCCAGAGCAGGAAAACCGTCGGTAACCAAATTAATCCAGAGAATTTGGATGGGCAATAGCGGCAAAGGCATTCCCAAAAGCGAAGCCAGGAGCATTACCAGTACTTCGCCTATATTACAGCCCAGCAGATATCTAATGAATTTTCTGATATTGTCATAGATAGCCCGGCCTTCATATACGGCATAAATAATGGTAGCAAAATTATCGTCGGACAGGACCATGGCCGATGCTTCCCGGGTTACTTCAGTACCGGTTCTGCCCATGGCAATACCAATATCAGCTGATTTGACCGCTGGAGCATCGTTGATTCCATCCCCAGTCATGGCCACCACCTGGTTTTTGGCCTGAAGTACTTTTACAATACGATTTTTATGCTGAGGAGTCACGCGGGCAAAGACACGATCACTCAGTGCACGTTCATACAGAACTTTATCAGACATGTTATCAATCTCGGAACCTTTGACCACACCACTGGTGCTGCTTATTCCCAGTTCAGATGCTATAACCCGGGCTGTGACCGGATAATCCCCTGTTATCATAACCGGAATAATACCGGCCCCCAGACACTCAGAAACCGAATCTTTCACCTCGGGACGAGGCGGGTCCTTTATCCCGGCTAAACCAAGAAAGGTCAGATTTGATTCCAGTTCTTCATCCGGTTTATTAATGTCGCCCGGTTTTATGGGGCGGTAAGCAAAGCCTAATACCCTTAAGGCTTCTTCCGCCCATTGGTCTTGAATTTGGAGTATTTTTTGGCGTTCCTGCGACCGTAAAGGTACTATGCGCTTATTTTTGGGCAAAGCCGTTGACAAGTTGATTACCCGTTCGACCGCACCCTTAACTAATAGCAGATACTGACCATCTTTTTTTACCAGCGTACTCATCATTTTTCTATCCGAGTCAAAGGGAATCTCGCGCAGAATGGTAAGCTTCTGGCTGTTTTCTCCTTTAGCCGCCAGAACCAACAGAGCGGCTTCAGTAGGATCACCCTGCACCGAGTATTCGTTTCCATCTTTTTCAATGGTAGAATTATTGCAGTTGAGACTGATATCTAGAATTAATTTTAATACCTGATCTTTATCGGCCTCAATTTTACGTCTGTTAGGATCGCAGAGCCTGCCCTCCGGTTTATAACCCTCCCCTGAAACCAGGTAGTCTTTATTAATGGTTGTAACTTTTTTAACTGTCATCTGGTTCTGCGTAAGGGTTCCGGTTTTGTCTGAACAAACTACCGTGGTGCAGCCCAGAGTTTCCACTGCGGGCAGCTTCCTTATGATGGCATTTCTTTTGGACATTCTCTGGACTCCCAGGGCCAGTACTACGGTGACTACCGCCGGCAGGCCTTCCGGTATCGCAGCTACCGCCAGGCTTACTCCAGCCAGAAACATGGTTATGATTTTTTCACCGCGATAAATACCGAGCAAAGCTACCATGGTGCAAACCGCCAGGCATATCACAATCAACACTTTGCCCAGATGATCCAGACGTTCCTGCAGTGGAGTCATGGACTCCACGGTTTCTTTCATCAATAATGCGATTTCACCCATAACCGTATCCATACCGGTAGTTGCTACTACACCCTGACATCTCCCCCGGGTTACAGTGGTTCCCATAAAGACCATGTTGTTCTGTTCTGCCAATGTAGTGCCGTGCTGCAGAACCGTATCAGCTTTTTTCTCGACCGGTACTGATTCCCCGGTCAGGGCAGATTCATCTGTTTCCAGAGCAAATGTTTGCACCAGCCTTATATCAGCCGGAACTTTATCACCTGCTTCCAATAACACGATGTCACCCGGAACCAGTTCATAAGAAGGAACGCGTACCATTTTTCCGTCCCTTATCAACCGGGAATAGGAGGTGGCCAGTTTCTTTAAAGCCTCCAGGGACTTTTCCGCCCGGTATTCCTGGATAAAGCCCAGAATACAATTAATAATTACGATTGCCATAATGGTCAGGGCATCTGCCATCGCTCCTACAATACCTGATATAACCGTAGCTCCCAGTAACACCAGCATCATCGTTCCGGTAAACTGTTTGAGCAGCATGGCTACCGGATTAACTTTGCTTTGTTCCACCAGCTGATTGGAATTTTGCTTTTGCCTTTCTGATACTTCCCGGCTTTTAAGTCCATCTTTAATATCAGTCTGTAAATGGCGAGCTGCTTCCTGCCAGGTTATGCTATACCACTCAGGTTTTTCCATAATCAACCCTCCGGTATCCTTTTTGACAAAAGCTTATTCATAAATATGTTTTAAAAGAACAAAGGACAAGCTTTTGCTCATCCTTGGGTAAACTATTATAAAATTCTTTTGCTAATATACTACCGCTTGAAGTCAGCTAAATCACTTGCTTTAAAAAGGTTTTCTTCTACGGTAGCAAATAAAACCAGGTCCTCATGCTTATAAGCATGACCAACTTCAATTTCGTCAAAAATGCCGTAAGAACGCAAGAGAAACTCAACCACCCGTTTACCGAACATGAAAACATAATTCGGTTTGAGAATTTCTATTTCTTCCAGCAAAAAAGGCAAACAGGAGATGATGTCCTCGTTATGAGGTCTTACCGGGATACCATTGCATCTGCTACGGCTCAAAGCACAATTATACTCTTTATCCAATAATTTGGTATTAAGATAACAAGTGGTGTTTTGGAGGGTCGAACAGGATTTGGGACAGCAACGCACCATGTAAGTATGATATATCTTTTCTATTCCAGTAGTATCTTTGATTATATTCCGAAGTTCAATAATTTTATTGATATCGGCCGTGTAGGGCGATTCTGCTTCAAAAACCAGCATAATGACCGGATCTAAATCACCTTTGCCTAACGAAGGTTTTCTAACACATTGAGTAAGAGCAAGACATCTTTTGCATATGCAGATTCGATCTTCCATCTCAATTATGCGGCGGATGTTTTGTTCACGTTTCCCATTTGGCATCACTAATCCAACCTCCCAGGCCTGTGATAAAATATTTAAGTAAAAAATTCCATATTTACCTTAAGCCTTTTTCTTCGACAGTTAATTGGAAATATCCTGCTTCTTTAACATAATTATTTCCCCCCAAAATAATATTTGACTGCCAACAACATTGTCGGCAGTCATTAATAACAATATTTTGGTTGGTAAAAACCTATTTATCAAATTTATGGAGATATTCCCGGGTACGTGAGGTCATACCCCACGTCGCATCAGTCATTTTTGAACATATATAACTGCGAATATTATCATCCAGATTAGGATCTAACCGGTCAAAAACCAGGAAAAAGGACCTTAGCACATCAACCATATTGTTAAATAATCTATCGGTCGGAGTTCTCTGTAACAACTCATCCTTTTTGCCGTAATAAAAAATCATTCTTTTTAAGACCCAGACAAGCTCAGCATTACTCCATATCTTTTTATCTATTATTTCATTCAGCAGATGGTCCGGGCCGATAGTATTCTCGCGCTTCTGAATATCTTCCCAGGCCTCGGTACCAATCACGGATGACGGTAAAAGCAAATAGTCAGCAGACTCTTTTTCCATCAGGCTCTCCTTCTACTAGCGTATTATTCTCTTGGCACCGGCATAACAATTGGCATAATAACCTTCCTGCAGGGAAGAGTAAATTACGCCGCCGCTGCTGGGTGAACTGGAATGTATAAAGCGGTTATTGCCGCAGTATATACCCACATGGTTAATATTAGAACTACCACAGGTAAAGAACAACAGGTCTCCCGCTTCCAGATTTCCAGCTGCCACCGCAACTCCGTAAGTATATTGGTCGGCTGCTACACGGGGTAAGGAATAGCCAAACTGGGCAAAAACATATCCCACAAAACCTGAGCAGTCAAAACCTGATGGTGATTGCCCACCGTAAGCATATGGAGTACCTATATATTTTGCCGCATATTCCACGATTCTGGCTGCATCGGTGCTTCCGCCGGAACGGGAAGGTGTGGCAGCCGGCGCGGGAGTAGTATTAACATTCGAACTGATTTTAACATTGGAACCGGTCTTCAGTTTCTGGCCGACTTTCAAACTATCGGATACCAGACCATTCAATTGCTTTAATTGGGCCACGGTCATATTATAATTGCGGGCTATGGCCCATAGGCTATCCCCCGATTTAACTATATAAATTCCGCTCCCGGCGGTAACACTTGCAGTTGCCGGGGTGATTTGGTAATTTACCGCTATTCTTTGGCCGATCTGCAGATTATTTGAACTCAAACCATTGACTTGCTTCAACTGGTCAACCGTAACACCATTATGCTGGGCAATGCTCCAAAGTGAATCACCCGGTTTTACAATATGTACTGTTTCTGCGCCCAAACTAACTGTTGCGCCAAATAAAATCATAAAAAATGATAACAGACAAGTTCTATAAAATCTGTGCAAATAATTTTCCTACCCTTCGTATAATTTCTGCCATGTCTTCAGAAATTCTACACAGGTAGTCATAATCCTGCCTAAATTTGAATTTTTTAGTCTGAATTTTGAATTCGTTGTATAAATTGCTGGAATGACAAAGCATCCAGACCGGCGCAGCCCATCTGATTTCTGGTGTTTTCCGTTCCGTGAAAATCAGATCCGCCGGTGATAATCATCTGCTTCTGAACCGCCAAATTTAATAATTGGCTTATTTGACTGCCGGTATGTTCAGGGTAAAACACTTCCAATCCCTTAATACCCATTTGCATAATTTTGTCGATAACCAACCGGTTCCGGATTAATCCCGGATGAGCAAGTATTGGCACCCCTCCTGCCAATTTAATTAAATTTATGGCTTCCCGGGGTAATAAACGATAGCGCGGTACATAAGCCGGCTTGCCGCGTCCCAAATATTTTTCGAAAGCCTCTTTGATGGTGGCGGCATACCCGTTTTCAATCATAACCTGGGCAATATGCGGTCTTCCTACTGTACCACTGCCGGCCACCTGCCGGACCCTGACCGGGTCAATATCGACAGACAGGTTATGTAAGCGGTCAATAATCTTGGCGCTCCTCTCCAGGCGCGCCTGTTCTATTTCTCTCAGCCGGTTCAATAAACCGGTATGTTCGATATTAATGAAATACCCTAAAATATGAACCTCTTCATCTTCGAAATCAGTGTTAATTTCAATACCGGAAATAAGCTGTATATTCCTTTCAGCGGCCAAACGGAATAATTGGGGATCAAGCAAACCCTCAACCGTGTCATGGTCGGTTATGGCAATACCGCGCAGCCCGCATAACCCGGCGAGGCTTATTATTTCCGGCGGCGTCAGCACCCCGTCAGAAGCCGTAGTATGAACATGCAAATCGTACTCAAACCTTGCCATATTAAAATCCTCCCTTGCACATGACGAGTGTATTCCCTATTTCCGCTGGCACCTCGGTCTGTTTCGATTTTCCGGTTTATATGATACTCTTGATCGTCCGCCCGGCATTTTCACTTAATATTTTCCGTATTTCGTCCTCAGAAAAACCACGTTCTCTCATTTTTGCCGGCAAGTTTTTATAATCTTGTACACCCTTTAATACTATATCGTCGGCACCGTCAAAATCTGAACCCAGGGCAACATGTTCGACTCCGATTAATTCGGAAATATATATAATATGATCGATGAATTTATCCAGTGATGGTTTTTCCACGGCAACAAAATCGGAGACCTGATTTACTCCCACTATTCCACCATGTCGGGCCAGTGCCCGCAGTTGTTCATCCGTAAGATTCCTGCGGTGGGGGCAAAGCTGCCTGGCATTGGCATGGCTTACTATAACCGGCCGGTTATAATGCTCCAGTGCTTCAAAATAGGCTTTTTCCGATATATGGGCGAGATCCAGTATGATACCCATCTGGTCCATGGCCTGAATCATCTCTTTTCCTTTATCACTTATTCCACCGCCATTGCTTTCCCCGATGCCATCAGCCAGAAGATTGCGATGGTTCCAGGTAAGGCCTATGCTTCTGAGGCCAAGCCGGTACAGGATTTCCAGCACCGCTATATCTTTACCCAGACATTCCGCTCCTTCCAGATGCAGAAGACAGCCAATCTTATGATTTTCAGTGCTGTTATTAATATCACCGGCGGTTTTAACCGGATACAGGTAATCATCATACTTATCCAACTGGGATAAGTACTTTTCCGCCAGCCTTAGTGTATGGCGCAAAGCGCTATTTCTATCCGCCGGCATAGTAAAGAGCGCAAAAAATTGGAGAATCAGTCCGGCCTCGGAGGCACGCAAAATATCGAAATGCCCGCTGTTGGAATATAAATTTTCATTTTTCTCCCCCAGAACCGATATCGTATCACAGTGCAAATCTATTATATCCATAAATATCTCCTCCAAAATAAAAGAACCCGCTAAAAAGCAGGTCCCTCACTATTAAAACATTATACAAAAATTATCTGGGCTCTACAATCAGTTTGATGGCCGTACGTTCTTCCCCGTCTATCATAATATCAGTAAATGCCGGTATACAAATTAGATCCATACCGCTAGGGGCGACAAACCCTCTTGCTATAGCGATGGCCTTCACCGATTGATTAATCGCACCGGCCCCTATAGCTTGAATCTCTGCTGCCCCTTTTTCCCTTAACACTCCCGCCAAAGCGCCTGCTACTGAATTTGGACTGGATTTGGCTGAAACCTTTAATACCTCCATTAAATAAACCTCCCCCGCTAAATCGTTTAATAATGATAAGTTTTATGTCGCTAATAATAATATATTCTAACGATTTAAACTAATTCCTTCTTTTCAAAGCAAATTATGGATAATTTTAGATATTAGTCGGGGACCAGAATATTGATTCTGGTGATGCTGTTTGCCTTCTTACCGGCTTCATCCAAATCTAATACCACGCCCTGCAACTGGGCCGGACTACGTGCTACCTCAAAACGAACCGGTCTCTGGGTAAGAAATTTTCTAAGCACCAGTTCTTTGTCTACCCCCAGAATCGAATCATAGGGACCGGTCATGCCGGCATCGGTAATATAGGCAGTACCTCCCGGGAAAATCCTTTCATCAGCTGTTTGGATATGAGTATGAGTACCCAAAACGGCAGTAGTTCTACCATCAAGGTAATACCCTAAGGCTAGTTTTTCCGAAGTAGCTTCGGCATGGAAATCAACTATAATATAATCAACCGCAGCCTGGATATCGTTAATGATCTCATCTACGACAGCAAAGGGACAATCCAGAGCGGGCATAAAAACTCGGCCGGATAAATTAATGACGGCAATTTTTTTGCTGAAACCGGCGGTGTATATATGGTAACCCTGTCCCGGACATTCCCCCGGATAATTGGCCGGCCGCACGATCCGTGCTTCTTCTATAATGTTGAATATTCCTTTATTATCCCAGACATGATTACCCATAGTCAGCACATCGATCCCTGCATCCAGCAATTCATGCATAGTATCTGCGGTTAACCCGCGACCGCTGGCTGCATTCTCAGCATTAGCTATAGTAAAAGCAATATCATATTCCTTATGTATATGGGAAAGCATCTTCTTAACTGCATTTCTCCCTGGTTTACCGTAAATATCACCTAAAAACAGTACGTTCAATGAGTTACCTCCATCTTTTGTTTAACGGCAAATATGCTGCCTCCATACCATGCCACTAATCATCTTCCCCTTAAATTTTAAATTGTAGACATCTTCTTTAACCGCTACTTAAAATCCTCTATTAGTATTACTATCATTAAAACTGTAACCATATAAGCAGCTTGCCTCTATTAATGCCAATGAAAATCAGAATCCCGTACTGCTTCATGGACTTGCCTCCATGAAGTAATACGGGACTTTTTTTGTGATTTAGTCAAACTTTAAATTCGAAGCATTTTAATCTTATTTAGCAAATTCAGTGGCTCGGGTTTCTCTGATAACAATTACTTTTATTTGACCGGGATAATCCAATTCTTCTTCAATCTTATGAGCAATATCCCGGCAGAGCTTGATTGTACTCAAATCATCAATTTCTTCCGGTTTGACAATAATTCGAATTTCTCTTCCTGCCTGTATGGCAAAGGAACGATCAACCCCATCAAATGAATCAGCCACATTCTCCAACTTCTCCAAACGTTTGATATATGCCTCCAGGGTTTCCCTTCTGGCACCAGGTCTGGAAGCAGAGATAGCATCGGCCGCCTGCACCAGAACCGCTTCAATAGACTCCGGTTCAACATCGCCGTGATGCGCAGCTATACCATTTATTACTTCCTTGGATTCACGATACTTTTTAGCCAGGTCTACTCCGATCTCGATATGCGGGCCGGATACTTCATGATCAACTGCTTTGCCAATATCATGGAGTAATCCCGCACGTTTGGCCAGTACAATATCAACATCCAGTTCAGCTGCCATTACACCTGCCACATGAGCAACTTCAATGGAATGCTTAAGTACGTTTTGCCCATAGCTGGTTCTGTATTTTAACCTGCCCAACAATTTGATTAATTCGGGATGCAAACCGTGTACACCTACTTCAAAAGCAGCCTGTTCCCCTACTTCCCGTAATTGCTGTTCCATTTCCTTCTGGGCTTTGTTGACCATCTCTTCTATCCGGGCAGGATGAATGCGACCATCTGATACCAGGTATTCAAGTGAAGCACGGGCAATCTCCCGGCGAATAGGATCAAACGAAGACAAAATAACAGCTTCCGGTGTATCATCAATAATCAGATCCACACCGGTAAGAGTTTCAAATGTTCTGATATTTCGTCCTTCACGGCCTATAATTCTACCCTTCATCTCATCATTGGGAAGTGCCACAACTGAAACGGTAGTTTCTGAGACCACATCAGCAGCACATTTTTGAATAGCCAGGGTAATAATATTCTTGGCTTTTTTGTCCGCTTCTTCTTTCGCCTCATTTTCCAGATTTTTGATCAAGATAGCAGTTTCCTGACGAATCTGTTGTTCAACATTATATAACAGTAATTCTTTGGCTTCTTCTGAGGTTAACCCCGATAGGCGTTCTAATTCTTTTAGTTGTTGGGTTAGAATCAATTGCAAATCCTGCTGGGTTTTTTCTATCAGTCTTTCCTTCTCCTGCAGAACATCTTCCTTTTTTTCGATATTTTCAGACTTTTTGTCCAGAACTTCTTCCTTTTGGATAATCCGCCTTTCAATACGATCCAGTTCACGGCGCCGTTCGCGTAAATCTTTCTCGGCCTCCTGGCGATTGCGATGTATTTCTTCCTTAGCCTCCAACAACAACTCTTTTTTCCGGGCTTCAGACTGCTTGGACGCATCAGCAATTATACGGTCTGCTTCTTCTTCCGCTTTTCCTATCCTGCTTTCTGCGATCAACCTGCGGCCATAATAACCGGCGGCTAAACCTACAGCCAAAGATATGATAATCATAATAAAACTAGTTAATGTCGATATGATTTTCACCTCCTTTACTCTAATTTATCAAATAAATAATTTTTTTGGAATGTAAAGTAAAAAACCGAGTATTACTCGGTTTTCTAGGAAGTATTATACCTGTACTTGATTTATGCCTCCAATTAAAGCAGGTTTCCTTAAATATATATTTAAAAATACCCATAATCCCTCATTGAATGCCTAACACAAGCTCACCTTAACCTTTGTAGACCATATAATAATATATTTATATGTAGCAACCATATCAATTTCACAAGTTATAATTTTGTTGTACAAACTATATATTAAAAAATATGTTAGTCCTTTATCCGGCAAGGTTTCAGGTACTACTTCTTATTTCAACCTCATTACAATTTTAGTAAGTTTGAAGTAATGTGTCAAGTTTCCTCCGGACTATTACTTTCGGGCACTGGCATCATTTTTTCTCTGATTTTATTTTCCAGAACCAGGTAAAAATCAGGACTATTTCTGATATATTCTTTGGCGTTTTCTCTGCCCTGACCCAGCCTTTCCCCTTCATAGGAGTACCAGGAACCGCTCTTTTGAATGATATCCATATCTGCCGCAATATCCAATAAATCCCCTTCTCGGGATATTCCCACCCCATACATGATATCAAATTCACAGGATTTAAAAGGCGGTGCTACCTTGTTTTTTACTACTTTAACCCTGGTCCGTGACCCCACCACATCAGTCCCCTGTTTTATAGCCTCACCTTTTCTGACTTCGATTCTGACCGAAGAATAAAACTTTAAGGCTCTGCCGCCGGTGGTGGTTTCCGGGTTGCCATACATAACACCGACTTTTTCCCTTATCTGGTTGATAAAAACGGTGCAGGACCTGGACTTGCCGATATAAGCAGTCAGTTTGCGCAATGCCTGTGACATTAAACGTGCCTGCAGTCCTACATGGACATCTCCCATTTCTCCGTCCAGCTCGGCCCGCGGTACTAAGGCGGCAACCGAATCTATAACTACTATGTCGATGGCACCGCTTCTGACCAGGGCCTCAGCTATTTCAAGCGCCTGTTCACCGCTGTCCGGTTGCGAAACCAGCAGGTTCTTGATATCGACTCCCAGTTTACGTGCATAGAGTGGATCAAGTGCATGTTCCGCATCTATAAAAGCTGCCATGCCACCTTCTTTTTGAGCCTGGGCAATTGCGTGCAATGCTACCGTGGTCTTGCCTGAAGACTCCGGTCCAAAAATTTCAATTACTCTTCCCCTGGGTAATCCTCCTACCCCTAAGGCCACATCCAGTGACAGACAGCCGGTGGAAATAACCTCCACATTCATAGCAATATTATCGCCCAATTTCATAATAGCACCTTTGCCAAATTGCTTTTCAATATTTTTAATGGCATTATTCAGTGCATCAACTTTCCCTTGATTAGCCTCCTTGTTTTCCACTTTGCCCCCTCCTCAAACATATGTTCGCTTTATAAAATTATATATGGGCTAATTATTAAAGTCAATCATATTATTTAACCCCTAGCCATTCAGTTTAAAGCTGTCAATTCTTTTATAGACCGGCCCTTCCGGCCTTAATATGCTTTCCATCAGATAAAACTCATCTACCGTAAAACTAATTGGGTTCATTTTGGATGCCGCTGCCCGTTCCAGGGTCTTAGCCGTATCAATATCACAACGAATACGGCCCAGGGTTAAATGAAAACGATGCTGTTTTTCCGGTTCAAAGCCCAGCTCGTATAAATAATTATCTACCCGGTTGCCCAAAAATTGCGCCTTGTCAAGCTCCCCTCCCATCCCCAGCCATATAATCCGGGGCCGGAAACGATTAGGGAAAAAGCCCAGCCCGTTTATTCTTAATTGAAAAGCAGGACAGTTATCACCTACCGTTTGCATTAACTTTCTTATCTGCTGTACTTTTTCGTCGGTTACATCACCTAAAAATTTTACCGTTAAATGATAATTTTCGTATTCCACCCATTTTATATTTACCCGCGCAGCGGCAATTTTTTCTTTAGTTTCCTGGGCCAGCATTCTCACTTCGTCAGGTACGGAAATTGCCAGAAAAGTCCGCATATATTGTCACCTCCGACCATTTGGGTATAATTACTTTTGCAGATGGCGTCGCACTATGTCCAGGGCCGATTTGGCCGACAGCATGCGAATACCATTTCTATCTCCTACAAATCTTAATTCTTTAGACTGACAGAAACCTCCTTCTGCCAGACCAATATAAACCAGTCCTACCGGTTTGGAGTCGGTTCCTCCTTCGGGACCGGCTATACCTGTAATGGAAACTCCAATATCCGCGCCTGATTGTTTAACTATGCCCCGCGCCATGGCTTCGGCAGTCTGAGGGCTTACTGCTCCATACTTGTCCAGTATGGCATTATCCACATTTAACATTTTAGTTTTAGCATTGTTGCTGTAGGAGATGACTCCACCCCAGAAGTAAGACGAACTGCCCGGCAGATCAGTCAGGAGACGTCCCAGCAGACCTCCGGTACATGATTCGGCTACCGCGATAGTTTTTTGCTGGTCCTTTAAAAGTCCGGCCACTACGGATGACAGTGAATCATCATCATATCCGAAAATATTATGGCCTATTTTTTCTTGTATCCGGTTTGATATTGAATCAAAAATCCCCCGGCTATGGTCGAGGTCTTCCCCTTCCGCCGTTACTCGTATATGAACTTCCCCCTCGTACGCGATTAAGGCCAGGCTGCATCCGACGGGATTTTTCATAACCTCAGCGATTAATTCTTCCACCTGCGACTCACCCGGACCCAGTATTTTTATAGTTCTCATCACTGATTTTCGTTCCAGCCTGAAATCCCTGCACAGCAATGGTTCCAATTCATTTAAATACATTGGTCTCATCTCCCGGGGAGGGCCGGGAAGTAAAGCTATTACTTTTTCTCCTTTCTTGAGATACATGCCTGGTGCTGTTCCCAGTGGATTAGCCAAAACTTCGGCCTCAGGCGGAAACTTGGCCTGTTTCAGGTTGATCTCGGGCATCTTGCGCCGGCGCCGTTCGAAAAACGCCTGTAAACGTTCTGCTTCTTCCGGTCTTAATTCCAGCGTAGTACCCATAACTTCACTTGCCACCTTTTTGGTAAGATCATCGAAGGTGGGCCCCAGGCCGCCGGTCGATATGACAATATCGGCCGAGCCAAGGCCGATATTAAATGCATTTCTTATACTCTCAGGGTTATCTCCAATGGTGCTTTTACCGGTCACACGAATGCCCAGGGCCAACAATTTTTCGGATAAGAAAACCGAATTAGTATCTATAGTTGAGCCAATTAACAACTCGGTTCCGGTTGATATTAGATATGCCTTTTTCAACTACCATCACTCCTGGCTGAAGATTTTACTTCTATGTCATATTATAAGCATTTTCAGCCGCTATTTATTATCGATTTCACCGCAAAATCA
>DHSK01000187.1:8259-31172 GCA_002408445.1 Syntrophomonas sp. UBA5288 | reverse complement strand
CGGGCTGTTAACCCGGTTCAGGCGATCTGTTCTTTTATCTCAAAAAACGATATAAACCTTTCTCGATCCATACTTTCTTCCTGTAACAAACAGCGCGCTATTTTCCATATCAAATCCATGTTCTGCTCCAGGAGCTGCCGGGTAGCCTTTTCTACCTGTTCCAGAAGGGATTTGCATTCACGATAAAGTATTTCCCCCGGTATATCGCTGCCTACTACCCCCAGACCGGAAAGTCCATTCTCCACAATTTCCCGGGCCAGGTTCCAGGCTTCATTGAAATCATTGCGCGCTCCGGTACTTCGCATACCCAAACCTATATCTTCGGATAGAGCACCGGCCAGGCAAACCATGATTTGTTTTTGTATCTCTTCCCGGGTGTATAAATATTGGTCATCCTGCGGAGATTTTCTCATGAAGCCAAGGGCCTTGCCTCGGGATATTACCGTAAGGGATGAAACAGATCCCGCTTCAAGCAATTCGCTGACTACGGCATGACCGCATTCGTGTACACTGATGCGCTCAAGTTCATATTCAGCCGGCCGGCGGTCCAACTTTTCTCCCATTATCACCTTGTCAATAGCTTCAGCAAAATGTCTTCGTTCCACCACCTGGCTGTTTTCCCTCATGGCCAAAATGGCGGCTTCATTAGTCAGGCTTTCAAGATGAGCTCCGGAAAATCCAAAAGTAGCCCGGGCTATATCATCCAGGTCGGCATCTTGCGCCAGCGGTTTATTTATGGTGTGAATCTCCAATATCTTTTTTCGGCCGATTTTATCCGGCAAGCCGACCTGGACCTGACGGTCGAATCGGCCTGGCCGCATCAAAGCAGGGTCAAGCATATCGGCCCGGTTGGTTGCTCCAATGATCAATATCCTGGTTTCTTCATCCGGATTTATGCCATCCATTTCCACCAGCAACTGGTTAAGGGTCTGCTCATACTCCATATGGCCGTTGTTGTTTCCCCGCTTGGCACCCAGTATTTCCAGTTCATCTACAAATATAATA
This sequence comes from Syntrophomonas sp. UBA5288, assembly GCA_002408445.1. Lineage (GTDB taxonomy): Bacteria > Bacillota > Syntrophomonadia > Syntrophomonadales > Syntrophomonadaceae > UBA4851. Next base: position 30,167 of record DHSK01000187.1, on the reverse strand, counting down.
GCATTGCTGTGCTGTTTTTTGCCTCTGCTGCGAGCCTCATTAAAAATCTGCCGCACCCTTTTTGCTCCTACCCCGGCATACATTTCGATAAACTCACTACCGGAAGCGGCTATAAAGGCAGATTTGGTATAAGAAGCCGCCGCACGGGCCAGAAGGGTCTTGCCGGTACCGGGAGGGCCTACCAACAGAACTCCTTTTAAAGGTCGGATGCCCATATGTCCGATTTCGTCTGCACGGAGCAAAAATTCCAATGCTTCTTTAAGTTCATTTATGGCACTTTCCTGTCCTCCGATCGAATCAAAACTAATAGGGACCTGATTACTGGTGCTCCTTACTTTGTGAAACTGAATTTTACCCTGACTTTGCATAAAGAAATATAATCCACCCAGCATTACCAGAATAAATATTATTGGTATTACATTAACACCGATAATGGCTAAAAATATAATTGTAGCTAGAGCCATTCCGGTCAGGATTTCTCTCATGAAACTTTCTCCCCCTCAGGTGCAGTTTTAATAACATGGTGCGGCATGATTATATACAGGTAGGATTTGCCGTCCCTGGCCTGAATGTAAATACGCTCCTCATCAACCCGAAGAGAGCAGCTAACCCCCGAATTTTTAGCTTTTTGCTGCAAAGTCTGGTTCAACCATAAAAACTGATTGTCGGCACTGGCCTGAAGCACGGCTAATTGGGCATAATCATAAAATTGACTTAAACTGGCATTGCGATTATCATCTATCTTTATTTCATAATTGCCGGTTCTTATTTTTTTCTGTGCCATTTTATCAATTTCTTCATATTTCGCTTGAATATTGGCGACTTGAGCCAGTTTGATGTTGATTTCATATTGACCCTGAGTTTTTTTAATTAACAATGCCTGTTCAACTTCGGGAATGGCCTGAATTGAACTCAACAACGGTTTTTCAATATTGTAAATGGTATATAGCTTATAAGTACCAAAAAGACCCACAAATGCTATCAAGGTTGCTATTATGGCAACTTTTATCCTGAATTCACCGTTTTTCATTCAATTTTCACCTCATTTCCTGTCCATTATAACATGGCTCGCGGTATCAACCCCTTGGCCAATTATTGGAATATTCAAATACCATGTCCGAAAACAGCCGGACTTTTTGTTGGGAGCGTGATATATTTAACTTAATCTTAAGTTTGAAGGTGACAGTTATGCTGGAAAACGACGGCGCCCTATATGCGGCATTCAAGGCGAAAGACGCCCGCTTCGACGGTCGATTTTTTGTGGGCGTTTCATCCACCGGCATATACTGCCGCCCGGTTTGCCGAGCCAAACAACCCAAAATAGAAAATTGTACTTTCTTTGCCACAGCAGCGGAAGCTGAACAAGCCGGATATCGTCCGTGTCTCTTGTGCAGGCCGGAACTTGCCCCCGGTAGATCGATAACCGACGCTACGGCGAATTTGGCTTACCGGGCGGCCAGAATGCTGGAAGAAAGCTGCGGTAATGACGAGGGATTAGATGAAATTGCGGGGCGGCTGGGATATACCGACCGCCATTTGCGGCGCGTATTTATGGAAGAGTACCATGTGTCGCCGGTTCAGTACCTGCAAACTTGCAGGTTGCTTTTGGCCAAAAGTCTGCTGACAGATACAGACCTGCCGATATCCGAAGTTGCGATGGCGGCGGGTTTTGGAAGTTTGCGCCGTTTCAACGGCCTTTTCAAACAGCATTATAAATTATCGCCAACCGCATTACGGAAACGGGTTTCGGAAGATAAAAAGCACAGCAGCGGCGTGACCTTAGCATTAGGCTATCGTCCGCCCTACCGTTGGGAAGAAATATTGAACTTTCTCGCGCTACGCGCAATCTCCGGCGTTGAAACAGTAAAACAGGGAGAGTATTTGCGAACCGCGCATTTCGTGACCACCGAGGGGAAGCATATCAATGGCTGGCTGCGGGTTGGCAACCAACCCAGTAACAATACGTTGTCTGTCACAATAAGCGAAACCCTGTTGCCGGTGCTGCCGCAGGTATTGGCGCGGGTTCGACGCTTGTTTGATCTGCATTGCGACCCGGACGCTGTATATGAAACGCTTGCGTCTATGAACGACATTCGCCCCGGACTTTGCGTTTGGGGAACCCGTTTGCCGGGTTGCTTCCACGCTTTTGAAATGGCGGTCCGGGCGGTGCTTGGTCAACAAATCAGCGTAAAAGCCGCCGGCACTTTAGCCGCCAGGATTGTTGCCGCATACGGTACGCCGGTTCAGACAGAAATAGATGGTTTGACCCATATTTTCCCTTCACCCGGAGATATATTGGCGCTGGAAGGTCCTATTGAAAACAGGCTCGGCGAGTTGGGAGTCACTTCGGCGCGGTCAAGAACGATTTATGCGTTGGCGCTGGCCCTCACGCAAGGGGAAGTTGATTTTGACTTTTGCGCCCAACCGGAGGAAGAAATAAAAAAGCTGATGGCAATCCGCGGAATCGGAAGCTGGACAGCTCAATATATCGCCATGCGCGCTATGGAGTGGCCGGACGCTTTTCTCGAAACGGACGTCGGCGTAAAAAAGGCGTTGCAGCCTTACACGTCCAAGGAGTTATTGAAAATAGCGGAAGCGTGGCGGCCGTGGCGCAGTTACGCTATCGTCAACCTTTGGAACACGCTATAAGGAGGACAAAATGTATTATTCAACCAATTATCAGTCGCCAGTAGGCACCCTTACGCTCGCCAGTGACGGCGACAACCTTGTTGGCTTGTGGATTGAAGGCCAAAAATATCACGGGAATACTATACCTGAAGAAATGACGGAGAAAGATGACATTCCGGTATTCAAGACCACAAAGAACTGGCTCGACCGATACTTCGCCGGTGGGAACCCCGCCATTTCCGAATTACCTTTAGCCCCCATCGGCGGCGAGTTTCGCCAGGGAGTATGGAGCATTTTATGTGAGATACCCTACGGCGAAGTTATCACCTACGGCGACATCGCGAAAAAGATGGCCGTGAAAATGAATAAGACCAGGATGTCCAGTCAGGCGGTAGGCGGGGCTGTCGGGCATAACCCCATATCCATCATTATCCCCTGCCACCGGGTCGTAGGCTCAAACGGCAGTCTGACGGGCTATGGAGGGGGCATTGGCACCAAAGTGAAACTGCTTGAATTGGAGCATGTAGATATGTCCCGTTTGTTCGTTCCTAAAAAGGGCACCGCACTCTGATATGCTTTCCATAGCACCGAAACAACGCTGTGGTAGATAGTTCTTACCTGCCCTACCGGAAAAACCATCAAAATAGCAGGCACCACCGGAGCAATCCGATGGTGCCATATTTTTAACTATGAGCTTTGCTATTCGTTGATAAATAACAACTTTTCTATGATGCAATTGAAAACGGCTTACTGAAGCGCTTCTTCGGGCATGTCAATAGCGCTGGTGTCTGCAACCTTCATAGCCTTCTCGGTAGCAAAGACATCAGGCACAATATTCATGACATAGAACTTGGCGCTGGCAATTTTGCCCTTAAAGAAGTTGGCATCAAAGTGATCCTCACCGAGCTCTGCTAATTTCTGTGAAGCCAGAAGAGCCTGATCAAGCAACAGCTTGCCGCAGTAGAACCTGGCAGCAGCGTGCAAGGTACGGGTCGCAAAGAGCTGTTTCAGTTGTTTGTTGGTTTCCTTCCATTCAGCGTTCAATGCTACTATGGTATTGAATGAGGCAAGGGCATCTTCCATCATCGCAAATTCAGCCGCGAACTCAGGTGTCTTCTTGCCGGCAATGAAGTCGGCTATTTCTGCCACCCACTTCTTGAAGGCTTCGCCTTTTTTCATAGTGAACTTCCGTCCGGTGAAGTCTTGCGCCTGGATGAAGTTAGTGCCTTCCCACAGGGAGTAGATCTTGCAGTCGCGAGCCAGGGAAGCGGGAGCATACTCTTCCATGAAGCCGTAGCCGCCATGCACCTGAATCGCTTCGGCGGTAAGAATCCAGGCCATGTCTGAAGAATAAGCCTTGCACAGCGGGTTATTGATCATGAACATGTCCTCAGCGTATTCTCTCTCGGCCGGATCATTGGATTCGTGGGACAAATCAACATAGTAGTAGGTTTGATAAAGTAATGCGCGGATGGCTTCCATGCAGGATTTCTGGAATAACAGCATGCGGCGGACGTCTTCGTGCTCAATAATGCGAACACTTGGTCCCTTGGGATCGGTAGACTTTTTACTCTGCACCCGGACCTTGGCATAATCCAGAGCTGCATAATAGGCTGATCCCAGGGCGCCCAGGGAGAATAAACCTGTATTCAAACGTTCTTCGTTCATAAACCGGAACATCTGGGCCAATCCTTTGCCACGGCCTTCTACCGGAAACGCATCGCCGACCAGCCAGCCCAAGCAATTGCTATTTTCGCCAAAGGACAGGGTACAAGTGGCAGATCCGTGGATACCAAGCTTATGCTCGATTCCAACGGTGGTTACATCGTTCCATGCGCCCATGGAGCCGTCATCATTGACCCAGAATTTAGGAACAATGAAGAGCGAGATGCCTGCCGTACCTGGTTTGGCATCTTCGGTTTTGGCCAGTACGAGGTGGATAATGTTCTCAACACAATCATGGTCACCAGAGGTAATGAAACACTTCTGACCTTTGATCTTGTACAGACCCGGTGTATCTGTAGCGAATGCCTTGGTGGAACATGCACCGACATCGGATCCTGCACCTGGCTCGGTCAGACCCATGGTGCCACCCCATTCGCCCGAAAACATCTTGGGCAGATAGAGTTCCTGCTGCTTTTCTGTACCCTCAAACTGGAGTACGGTGGTAGCACCCTGGGTCAAACACCACAGCATTACCATAGCCGGGGATGCACCGACCTGCTGTTCCAGAATCGGAGCGTACCATGCCAAGGGCATGCGTCCTTCCGATTGGCGGTCGCCCCACTGCGGTCCAAGGCCGGCTTCCATAACCGTGTCATAGGCAGGCTTGAAGGAGTCTGGGCTTACGACTGCATGTTCTTCACCGCCTACAAATTTCATACCGATTTCATCAGAATCTTTGTTGGCCGGGCAAATCACATCGCGGCATATTTTTGCGTTGACATCAAGGAACGCATCAATGTCTTCAGCTCCGTAATAGTCTTTGTAAGCATCGCAGGACAAAAGTTTGTCCATGTCCAGCCATTCTCTAATCTGGAACTTAATGTCGCGTGTCTGGTACAGATAATTGTTGTGTGGCAAAACTATAACCTCCTTGTAAAACTAAATTATTTATTCTGCAATAATCATACAGCCCACCTTATTTAGACCAAGAACATTTAACACTAAAATCAGACGCTAAATACTTCTCTTCCGATTGATATTAATACCCCAACCCGGCAATTTATTTTCATAAATGGTTGTGATGACAAATCATGGACGGTTAATCTATAATTTTGTTGCTACGCCGCCATATGGTCATTTCTTCAGCACTCTTAACCAGTTCATCCCTAAAATCAGGATGAGCAATTGCTATCAAAGCTTCAGCTCTTTCCCAGGTGCTTTTGCCTTTCATATTAGCAATGCCGTATTCGGTGGCAACCATATGGGTAGCCGTTCTTGGATCGGTAACTATTGAACCAGGGGTTAAAATCGGTTTAATGCGAGAGGCCATCTTGCCATCTTTACTTGTAAAGGTGGAAGTCATGGCAATAAAACTTTGGCCGCCTTTTGATTTATAGGCACCTTCAACAAAATCAAGCTGGCCACCGGTGCCGCTTATATGCCTGGTTCCGACGCTTTCAGCACATACCTGACCGAACAGATCAACTTCGATACAAGCATTAATGGAAACGAAGTTATCAATTGAAGCGACTATAATCGGACTATTGGTATAGTCAACCGAATAAGCGATTACTCCAGGATTATCATCGATAAAGTCATAAAGTTCCCTGCTCCCCATAGCAAAAGAGAAAACCTGTTTGTATTTATCAATATTCTTTTTGGCACCGCTGATTCTGCCGGCTTTGGTCATTTCCAGATAAGCATCTACATACATCTCGGTATGTACACCCAGGTCTTTAAGATCTGATTCGGCGACCATGGTTCCGATGGCATTGGGAATACCGCCTATTCCTAATTGAAGGCAGCAGCCATCATATAAACGTTCTATAATATTCGAGGCTATTTTCTTTTCCACTTCGTTGGGGTTAGCCGCCGGCAGTGTGGGAAGTGGAGGATTACTTCCTTCTACAACATGTGTTACCTGGGATATATGAACGGATTCCTGATTGCCGCCCAGTACCCGTGGCATATTGGTGTTGACTTCCAACATTACGTACTCGGCATTCTCTACTGCCGCCATGGCAGATGGACAGCCCGCCCCAAAACTAAAGTAACCATGCTTGTCCATCGGACTTACGGTAGCCATGAACACATTGTTCGGTACTGCGTCATTTCTGGTCATTACCGGACATTCATGGAATTTCATGGGTACATAATACAGGCCTTTGCCATTGATATACTTCTTGTCCTGACCGGCAACATGCCAGCTCATCCAAATAAAGTGCTCTTCGGTTTGGTCAGCCTCGAGTGTATAATGGGGCCATGCGCCAATATCTGCACGAATCTTGACATCCCACAATTCGTCTTTTCTTTTGGCCAGAGCCTGGTCCAGCTCATTAGCTCCATTTACTCCAAAAGCATGCTCAATCCAGTCCCCAGATCGAACTACTTTAACTGCTTCATCGGCTGTGGTAAGCTTTTTTTGATACTCTTTCAAAAAATCCATGAAAATACCTCCTGCATTATTTTGTAGGATTTGAAGCGTTCCGGTAACCTGAATTGCTATACTAGTTTTCTAAACTATGGTTCACAAGTTTGCAATCTTTTCCTTACATTGCATTATTATAGACGAACTAAAAAGCGGTGACTATATTAAAACACAGCCACCGGCCTAATTAACGATTATGAATTTATTTGAAATCTATAAAAATATTCTATACCTGAAATGATTGTTATGATTACAGCTATGTACATCGCCCAGGAACCAATATCCCACCGAATAAATGGAGCGTAAATATCCTGCATAATAATAAGTATTACTGCAATGATCTGACTTATGGTTTTTGTTTTTCCCATTTTACTGGCGGCTATCAGGACACCTTCCTCCGCCTTAATAATTCTCAAGCCTGATACGGCAAACTCACGACCCAGGATTACAATTGCTATCCAACCGGCTATTTTGCCAAGTTCGACCAGACTGATAAGAGCTGCTGTTATTAAAAGTTTATCGGCCAGAGGGTCAAGAATAATACCAAGTTTGGTCACCTGTTTCCACTTTCGGGCCAAATATCCATCCAGACTGTCTGTCAATGAGGCAATTATAAATACTAAAGCGGCCAGATAATCTCCATACGGGATTTTAACCAATAAAAATATTACGAATAACGGTATAAGAAAAATTCTAAGGAGGGTAAGGGCATTAGGTAGATTCATGGGCAATTTCTCCTATCGTATCATATTCGCGTACACCTTTAATTCTGACATCTACCATCTCGCCAGGTTTTAGCCGTATATCACTTTTTACCACTGTTAAACCATCTACTTCCGGAGCCTGAAAATAGGTCCTGCCAATATAAAGCGACTGGGATAGGTGGGAAGAAATTAGTACCGGCATAACCTGATTTATACGAGCGATGTTTTTGTCCCGGGTAATATTCTTTTGAAGTTGCATAAGCAACTGATAGCGTCGCTGTTTTATGTCGTCACTAACCTGTCCAGGCATCGAGTAAGCTGTTGTTCCTTCTTCGGCATCAAATTTAAAAACACCCAGCCAATCAAACCTAATCTTATTAACAAAATCCATTAGTTGTTCAAAATCATCTTCCTCTTCCCCGGGGAAACCTACCATAACCGTTGTTCTTAAGACCAGACCGGGAATATCCTGTTTAACCCGGGCCAGCAGATCCTCCAGGTGCTTTTTGTCATGTTTGCGGTTCATTCCCCGAAGTATATGAGATGAAACATGTTGGACGGGCAAGTCCAGATAGGGAATTATTTTGGAACTCGATCTCATGGTGCCAATCAGTTGATCGTCTAAATGAGCAGGGTGAACGTACATTAATCTGATCCATTCAATCCCATCAATAGCTTCAATTCGGGGTAATAATTCCGGCAACATTTTTTTCCCATAAAGGTCCATACCATAAGCAGCAGTATCCTGGGCAATGAGGACCAATTCCTTAACTCCTCTTTGGGATAGGTTAACGGCTTCATCTACTACATTATCCATGGGCTTTGACCTTAATTGGCCTCTAATTAAAGGAATAGCACAATAACTGCAGCGATTATCGCAACCTTCCGCAATCTTAAGATAAGCTGAACCGGCAGGTGTGGTAAGGACCCGGGGAACATCAATACCATAATTGGGTGGTATATCCTGCACTCTGACCACGGTGGCACCTGCGGCAACTTCATCTATCACCTGATCTATGGCATCAAAACAGGAAACACCTACCACACCGTCCAATTCCGGCATTTCATCCAGTAATTCCCGGCCATAGCGTTGTGACATACAACCTGCAGCAATTAGAAAGCGTAACCGTCCTGTGTTTTTCATCTTGCCGGTATCAAGAATCGTTTTTATAGCCTCTTCTTTGGCATCGTTAATAAAACCACAAGTATTAACTATTATTGCATCTGCCTGGTCCAGGGCATTAACCATACGATGTCCGGACTTTTTTAGTATACCGATCATAACCTCGGTATCAACCCTATTTTTACAACAACCTAAACTAATTATTCCAATATTCAACTTCGTACTCCAATTCAAACCCTCTGAAATATAAATTTTCGATAAATTTAAAGCTTTTTAGCCGTGCCGTCTTTTAGCAGGTCGTATTCTACCACCTCACCGATTTGACCAAAATTTTGGATATTCTTGTCATTTAGCATAACCGACAATCCACCGGCATTGCCGGCCTTTATATATACTTTATCCTGTCCTGTAAACTCCTGTTCTTCGCCAGGTCGCATGGTGCCCTCAAATTTGACGACATCATCCACCTTAATCTGCGTCCAACATGACTGACTGGCAGTAATCTTTACTTTGGCCTGATCATTTACAACCGGAGATGGCTTGGGAGTCTGCCGGACAGGCTGTTGCTCAACCACCGGCGGTTTAGTCCGTTCAGTCTTCTGGGTTCTATCGGCCAGGTATCCTACCAATATGTTTCCTAACCAGATGGCAATTATTAGAAACGCAATTGCTGCCGCAATTTTCTTGACATTAAAACGGCTTTTTCCTATTTTTTCACCGGCTGACATCAACGGTGTATGTTCCGGCTCTTCTTCCTCCTGCGTTTCATTCTCAGTATAAGCGAGCATTTTGAATTCTTCGGCTATTTCAGTTTCGTTAAGATTCAAGAACTTGGCATATCTCTTAACAAAACCAATAGCGTATACTCTCGGGGGCAAAATTGAGAAATTTTCCTCTTCAATGGCCTTAATATAAAGTTTGCGTATTTTTGTTTCCTGTTCTACATCATCGAGGGTAAAACCCTGGTGTTCTCTTTCATCTTTTAAGCGTTTACCAAAATCCATTTAACCAACTCCTGAGGATTGTATTAATTCACCCGTATCTAAAACAGGTTGGAATATTAGGTGGCAGTTCCGGTACCTATTCTTACTGCCTGGCGTAAAGGCTGCCCCATCGATAATCCATATATCAAACCCGCCATAAACAAAGGCAACTGCCCTCTGGTATTAAAATTCTGGTTGGGCGGCAGAGGCAAATCATTTACCCCGCTTTTGTCGATGCAAATTACCCTGCTGGCTCCGTCTGTTATAATCCCGTTTATAATTGACCCGGTCTGTCCGATCTCAACCAGTCTCCTACTATAATAATCTAAATACTGCGAGTTTTCCAACCCGATTACCAAAACACTATAGTCAGTCAGACAGAAAGGAATCTCCTCCGGATACTCCAGGAACCTGTAGGTGCAGGTTAGAGGCATCTGTGCAGTTTCATGCGGCAGTAAATTAATCATATCCTGAAATTGTTCTTCTACTATGAGCCATTCGCAGTTGGTAACCAGCCACGACTTTAATTCGAATATTTTTTGATATTCTTCCCGGCCCGGTCCTTCTGTAAAACTTTCCTGACCATTAATTATTACTTTACGCGATGTTCTCTTTTCCGTATTACGGAAAAGATTACTGGTATCTACCTGATTTTCCCGTAATTTATCGGTAATGAGGTTACCCACATCATCGTTGCCCAACAATGTCACCAGCTTCACCTTAGCTCCAAAGCGGGACAATATATGGCCGATCTGCTGTGAGATGCCTCCATATTGGAGATCAATCTGAGAATCTTTACCTTCATTTCTTATATTTATTACCAGACCGGTTTCGCCGAATACAACTATTGATGCTTGTTCATTTATAACATAGCCTTTACCTAAAACATAGCCTTTTTTCATTAGATTTGATATATGTACTGCAATTGAAGAACGGCTGATATTAAAACGATTAGCCAGTTCATCCTGGGAGATCAATGGTTCATTTTTGAGGGCATCTAACAACTCCTTTTCTCTTATCGTTAAACGCAATTTTCTCTCCCCTTCCTCTTGCCAGTGACTAAATCATGTCGTGATTCGGGTATAGTTTTTCCAATTGGTTATGATCTATCAACACTTCCCGTTTTTTGTTATTATCCATCTCGGACACTATTCCCCTTTCCTCCATCATATCAACCAGCCGGGCCGCACGGGCATAACCTACCCTGAGTTTACGCTGTAAAAGTGATACCGAAGCTTTTTTGGTATCCACAAAAAGCTGTACTGCGTCCCAGAACAAGTCATCATTTTCTTCCAGGTCTTCGGCCTGCTGTAAAGAGAATTCCACTTCTTTGAATTCGTCCTTATCCTCCTTATCGGTCGTTTGGTCAAGGATAAAAGCTACGGTTTGTTCGATATCGCTATCCGAAACAAAGGTTCCCTGAACCCGGAAAGGTTTGGATGCTCCCACCGGGAAAAACAACATATCTCCCTTGCCCAGTAGTTTTTCCGCACCACCCATATCAATGATGGTGCGCGAATCCGCCTGGGACGATACGGCAAAAGCAATACGGGACGGAATATTAGCCTTAATGATTCCGGTTACAACATCCACCGAGGGACGCTGGGTGGCAACCACCAGGTGCATACCCGCTGCCCGGGCCATTTGCGCCAGACGGCAAATGGAATCCTCCACTTCTACCGGAGACACGCTCATGAGGTCAGCCAACTCATCAATAATAATTACAATATAGGGTAATTTTTCTTTGGAGCTGACATTGTATTTATATATATCTCGTACACCCAGATCGGCAAAAGCACGATAGCGTTTTTCCATCTCCGTAACCATCCACCTCAAAACAATGGAAGCTTTACGAGGGTCGGTCACGACCGGTGTCATCAAATGAGGAATGCCATTATAAATCGTCAATTCCACCATTTTAGGATCTATAAACACCAGGCGAAGTTCTTCCGGGGTGGAATTATAAAGCAAGCTCATGATAATACTGTTCAGGCACACACTTTTACCTGAACCGGTCGAACCTGCAATGAGGAGATGAGGCATGTCACTTAATTTAGCAACGACCGAATTGCCTGCGATATCTTCTCCCAAACCGAAGGCCAGAACACTGTTCATGCGGGTAAAATTCGGTGACGACAGGATGTGTTTAAGTCCTACCCCCGATATTTTACTATTAGGCACTTCTATTCCAACAGCTGCTTTGCCTGGAATAGGAGCTTCAATTCTTATGCCTGGGGCAGCCAGATTTAACTGGAGATCATCGGCCAGGCTGATTATGCGGCTTACCTTTACCCCAGGTGCAGGTGTTAATTCATAACGAGTAATAGACGGTCCGCAGCTAACCTGATTAACTTTGACTTTGATGCCGAAACTGGAAAAGGTATCTTCCAGTACCGACACCCTTTCTTTTATGTTCTTTTTATCAATAGTTCTCTCATTGCTTATTTCGCTTAATAGTTCGAGCGGCGGCATTTTGTAGTCTATTTTTTTATCTTTGACCGAATATACTATTTCTAAATTCTTTTTGTTCTCCGGTTTGGGCTTTTTTTCAGCTATCTCCACTATTTCTTTATCATTTTCCACCGGTACCGGTTCAAAGGCCGCGGATGCATGGTTAATTATCACCGGTTCCATTTTATGTACATTCTCATTAATCTGAGCAGGTTTGGATTTATGTACTTCAGCATCCTCATTATCCTCATGCTCATAAAACATCAAGCGGTTAGCATGATGCAGCAATTTACGTCCATAACTGCCCAGATATTTTATAATATCAGAGCAGGGCCGGTCCCATATGAACATAAAACCAAGCAGCAGAACCATAGCTAATACTATGGCGGTTCCAACCCGGCCAAACATTTTTAACAGGATGAAGGCCAGTGCTCCTCCGGTGCAGCCGCCACCCATTCCAAGTATTCCCGCTTCCCAGGTATTCATTCCCAGCGGAGTGTGAGCAAGGCTGTCGATAACCAGTATTGATAAGGCTATCAGAGTTACACCCAGCATCCGCCCTGACCATAGTTTTTTTAAGATACCCAGGTGAATAGACCAGGACAGAAAATAAAGGGCAACCACAAATACTGCAGCGCCGAAAACCACTTCCAGCCCCTGCATAACATAAGTACCCACCAGTCCGATAAACTGCACATCATTAGGTAGACCCTGAAAATTTCTAATGCAAACATAAATAAACAGAGCAATCACGAAAAATATAATGGATAGAATTTCTTCCTTTATGTACCCTTCCTGGTTGCGTTTGCTGGATTTTTTTTCAGGCGATGCGCTTCGTGGGGTTGCTTTTTTAGTCTTTTTCTGAAACGTACCAGCCATTTATAAATATCGCTCCCCCGCCCATAGACATGAATATATTCAATATTTCAAATAAACAAACTAAATGTAAACTTCGTTTATGTAAGCGTTTATTCCTTCCCCATGGAAATATTTCAATTCAATTAATCTGCCTTTTAATATATCGGTATCTTGTTCTTAATCTTTTACATAAAAAAATGAGCGGAAATGGTAAGTATACCAAGGGCATAACAATAATACGAAAACACCGATAATCTCCCCTGTCTGACCAGCTTCATCACCACTTTTATCGCCAGCAGTCCAAAAACAGCCGCCGTAAGCGGGCCAATTATGTAAGGCAGAATGTTGCTCCCGATCAGGCTTGTAATAGCAGCGTCTTTTAATTGGATCAGACCTGCTCCCAGAATGACCGGAATTGATAATAAGAACGAGAACCGCGCGGCAAAATCACGGCTAAAACCTGCTATCAAACCTCCCGCAATAGTAGAACCCGAACGCGAAATACCCGGTATTATAGCTATGGCCTGCATTAATCCCACTATCAGGACATCCATATAACTTGCTTCACTTTCATCAACAAAACCCAGGTTCTTTCTGGATATTTTCTCAGAACGTTTCAATATGAAGCCGGTAAAGATTAAACCCAGACCTACGACCAACAATGATTCAAAGGCTTTTTCAAAATAAGACTGCAGGAATACGCCGGCCAGTCCGGCCGGTATACAACCTAATATGATCAAGTAAGTTAATTTGCAGAAAGGCCTTTTAACAATGGCCACAATATCATCCCAGAAAGCAATGAAAACTGCTATCAGGGTACCCCAGTGCAACAGTATGTCGAAGGTCAGCGGTGCTTCTTTCATCCCCAGAATATGTTGGAAGATTACCAGATGCCCTGAACTGCTGACCGGCAAAAACTCTGTTAGACCCTGAATAATTCCTAACCATATGGATTGAAGTATCGTCAAAATTGATTCCCCCTAAAATTGCTTTAATAATTATAGCACAGCAAAACTGAAATATATGTCAGCAAACCAAAATACCCGCGCCATTCATGCTCTGCACTACTGCATTTACGCGGGTATTTTAGTTTCCTTTAAGGTTGATATTATAATAAGTTATACTGGCCTTATTTATCCTATCCTTTCAAACCCAATGCCACAATCTCACCCGGCTGATAGTGAGTGTCGAGATAATCCATAGGGTCAGTACTATTTATGGTGCAAATTCTTACATGATTATAATCGACCGGTTCAGCCATAATAAAACCTCCTGATGCCAAATCTATTTTGACCAGAGGCTTATCATTTTGAAAATCTTCTAAACTAATGTTTTCAGGAAGGTAATACAGCATTTATCTCCGCCTCCTTGCGGTTAATAAGTTCCCGTGTCTTGCTTAAAGCATCAGTAAGTCCGCCCATTTCATCAATCAGGCCTATTTCCACCGCATCATTTCCCACCAGAACAGTCCCAATATCGCGGGCCAGGTCGCCGGTCTTAAACATCAAATCCCGTAATTTTTTATCACTGATATGGGAATGTTCTACTACAAATCTGATAACTCTATCCTGCATCTTATCGAGGTATTCATAGGTCTGGGCAACTCCTATTACAAGTCCGGTGAGCCTTATGGGATGAATGGTCATAGTGGCTGACGGGGCAATAAATGAATAATCGGTGCTGACAGCAATGCTGGAACCAATGGAATGTCCCCCTCCCAACACGATGGAAACGGTCGGTTTGGAAAGTGACGTTATCATTTCCGCCAGGGCCAAACCTGCTTCCACATCGCCGCCGACTGTATTTAAAACTACCAGCAGACCCTTTATCTGAGGGTTTTCCTCTACTGCCACCAGTTGAGGAATGACATGTTCGTATTTAGTGGTTTTGTTCTGAGGCGGTAATACCATGTGTCCTTCTACCTGTCCGGCTATGGTTAAACAGTGAATGTCACTCTTGAAGGTCGGAATGTCCGTTTGACCCAGTTCTTTTAAGTTTTCAAGTTTGGAATTTTGATTCTCCTGCGGTTCCTGAGTCTCTGCTTTATTGGCCACAATAAGTACTCCTTTCATATTCACCTTTATATTAGATTTGGCCTGCAATCAAAAAATAATACACGGATAAATTGAGCAAAATCAAAAGCCCGCCAGATCACGTACTTAGTACGCGTCATTAGCGGGCTTTATTTATTAGATTGAATTTACGGCTAGACTTCCATAATTATCGGCAATATCATGGGACGACGTCCCGTTTTTTCATAAAGATGTTTACCCAGACGGTCACGAATCTGGGATTTTATGACCGCCCATTCGCTGACATTGCGGCGGGCGCAGATTTCCAGAGCTTCTTTGACCTTTTCACGGGCATCTTCTATTAATTGTTCCGATTCCCTGACGTAGACAAATCCTCTGGTTACTATATCAGGACCGGCTATAACTTCACCGGTTCCCTTACCTATAGTCACGACCACAATCATTATTCCATCCTGGGATAATTGTTTGCGGTCACGTAAAACAATGTTTCCCACATCACCGACACCCAGACCGTCAACCAGGATCTTGCCTGCGGTCACTTTACCTGAGATGTTGGCTTTTTTCTTGCCCACTTCAATTATTTGGCCATTATCAGCGACAAAGATTCTGGAACGGGGTATCCCCAGACTTTCAGCAATCTTGGCATGTTTCATCAGGTGACGATATTCACCGTGTACGGGAATAAAATACCTGGGCCGGATCAGATTGAGCAATATTTTCAGCTCTTCCTGTGAAGCATGACCCGAAACATGCACTCCCATTTCCTTTTCATAAATAACCTCTGCGCCCTGTCTGAACAGTAAATCGACCGTTCGGGCAACCAGTTTTTCATTTCCGGGTATGGGGCTGGCAGAAATAATAACCGTATCACCTGATTGAATGCCTACCCACCTGTGATCAGATGTAGCCATGCGGGTTAAGGCCGACATAGGTTCACCCTGTGAACCGGTAGTAACAATGACCACCCGCTCATCCGGATATTTACTAATATCCTCCATCTCTATCAGAATATCTTCGGGTATTTTTATATAGCCTAGTTCGTTGGATATTTTAACATTATTAACCATACTGCGACCGACTACTGCTACTTTGCGTCCATATCTTTCCGCGGTGGACACCACCTGTTGAATGCGGTGTACGTTGGATGCAAACGTGGTTACTATGATACGTCCGGTACATTTGCCGAATAATTCATCAAAGGTATTGCCTACTACCTTCTCCGACATAGTAAAACCGGTTTTATCGGCATTGGTACTGTCACTCATCATAACCAGTACACCCTGTTCACCCAGCTCAGCCAGTTTTCTAAAATCGACCACCTGTCCGTCCACCGGTGTCTGATCCAGTTTAATATCTCCGGTATGCAATACAATCCCCAGCGGGGTATGAATTGCTATTCCCATAGCATCCGGTATGCTATGGCTTACCCGGAAAAACTCAACTTCAAATGGTCCGATCTTTACTCTATCGCGCGGTTTTACAACTTGAAGATTTACTTTATCCAAGCTGTGTTCTTTTAATTTACCTTCCACGATTCCCAGGGTCAATTTACTGCCATACACAGGAAGATCTATTTCCTTCAACACGTATGGCAACGCCCCGACATGGTCTTCGTGACCATGGGTCAGCAGAATCGCTTTTAACTTTTCCTGATTTTCGATCAGGTAAGTTATATCAGGAATAACGACATCTATGCCTAATAATTCCTCTTCGGGAAACATCAGGCCGGCGTCAATGACAACAATATTGTCATCGTACCTGATTGCCGTCATGTTTTTTCCTATTTCCCCCAATCCGCCCAGGGGAATAATCTGCAAACGTGATTCCACTTCCGACACTCAAGCACCTCCTTTTATTCAATTTTCAGCCCGTTCTGGTATACAAATCATCCGAACAATCTAAGCTTTGCTTATTATATCCCATATTTTACGCCGACACAATCCAAATAACATTATTCGGAAATTAATTCTAAGTAGCCGCCTATGATTTGATATCACAACCATTTATGAAAATAAGTACAGCTACAGGTTAGCCGGGGTGGGGTATTAAAAAACGCTTGCACCCCGGTTGCGCTAACCTTAATACCCCACCCCTGCAAATGGCTGAAGTTTTCCTGGGTATTTTGAACTTTAAAAGATTCAGCGTCTAATTTTGGTATTAAAAAATATAAGATAGACCGAAATCTATCTTATATTTTCTGTCATTTATTCATTATTATTACTGCAATAAGTTATGTTCGATTAATATTTGCTTTATGATCTTTCTTTCCTCTTCTCCGGCCCCGGTCAAGGGCAATCTGAATCCACCCACATCCATTCCCAGCATATTCAATGCTTCTTTTACCGGAATCGGATTAGTTACCAGGAAAAGCGTTTTTATCAGCGGGAAAAGCTTGAGATGTATTTCAGTCGCCCGGCTGATTTTTCCATCCACAAAGGACTCAATCATTTCTTTTATCTCCCTGCCTACCAGATGTGAAGCAATGCTGACCACACCCGTGGCCCCCACCGACATTAAGGGCAGGGTCAATGAATCGTCCCCGGAATAAATCAGCATGGAATCTCCTATCAAAGTTTTCAATAACGATACCTGGTCCATGCTGCCGCTGGCTTCTTTAATAGCTTGGATATTTTCAATTTGGGACAGACGCGCCACTGTTTCCGGCAGTAAATTAGCACTGGTCCGGGAAGGTACATTGTAGAGCATAACCGGTAAAGAGGTAACTTCGGCAATAGTTTTAAAATGCTGATAAAGCCCCTCCTGAGTAGGTTTATTATAATATGGCGTAACCAGCATGATGCCATCAATCCCAATGGCTTGTGCCTCTCGGGTTAGTTCCACGGATGACCTGGTGTCATTGGAACCGGTCCCGGCCCAAATTTTAACTTTATTTCCTACCGCATTCTTTACGGTTTCAAAAAGCTTTAACTTTTCCTTGTGAGTCAGCACGGGCGATTCGCCGGTAGTGCCGCACACGACTATACCGTCACTGCCGGTCGAAGCCAGCATTGCACTGACTTCAGCCGCTTTTTTATAATTTACATTCAAATTTTGGTCATAGGGCGTTATCATGGCCGTCATTAATCTGACCTGACCCATTTTTGTCACCTCGGTTTATTTATTTCTTGCCCAGTTCAAATTTATCATGCAGCGCCTGTACCGCCCTTTGCATATTTTGCTTTTTAACCAGGCACCATATATTGGTATACGAATCCCCCGACTGCAGTATCTGAATGTCTGCTTCAGTTAAAGCTTCCACTACCCGGGCCATTATACCTGGTATACCGGTCATGGCGGCACCAACTATAGCAACTTTGGCGCAATCATGTTCCACGGCAGGCATAATATCCAAGTTTTTCAGAACTTCTACGCCCTTGCCGGCTTGTTCCACCGGTACCGTGAACATTATTATCTCCGGTTGTACGTTAATAAAATCAACACTGATATCGGCCAGAGCCAGTGATTTAAAAATCTTTAGTTCCAGACCGCGCGGATTTTCTATCTGGCTGGTAATTATTTTGAACTGTGCTATGTTGGAGGTATAGGTGATACCGGTTATAAGACGGTCACTCACTATCTTTACAGGTTCGTCAAAACCCGCAATGCGGTTTGTCACCAATGTGCCTACGGATTCGGTAAAAGTAGAACGTACCCGTAAAGGAATACCCTTTTGCATGGCTATTTCAATGGCCCGGGGATGTACTACTTTAGCTCCGTCGCGCGCCAACTGACATATCTCATTGTAGGTTACTTCATCCAGCAGCCGCGCATTTTGCACAATACGGGGATCGGCTGTCATAACACCTTCCACATCGGTAAATATATCGATAAATTCAGCATTAAGTGCTACTCCCAGCGCACTGGCGGTAGTATCACTTCCCCCACGTCCCAGGGTATTTAATTCTCCTTCTTCACTCATGCCCTGGAATCCGGCTACTATCGGAACAATACCCTGCGCTAAGCATTCCATGATTTTCTTGGGATTAATATAGCGGATATGAGCATTGCCGAAGTTGCCGTCGGTTACTATACCGGCCTGAGGCCCGGTCAGGAATTGGGATTCGATGTCCATAGTGGCCAGCTGAGCGGATAACATTACTCCGGATATTTGCTCACCACAGGCCATGATCAGATCTAATTCGCGTGGTGCCGGATTGGGGTTGGTATCAGTCACCAGGTTGATCAGGGTATCAGTAGCATAGGCGTCGTTCTTACGCCCCATCGCTGATACTACCACAACTACCGCATAACCTTCATCACGGGTGGAACGTATTATCTCTCCCACTCTGATTCTTAAATCCCGGGAGGCTATGGAGGTTCCGCCGAATTTCTGAACTATAATCTTCAAAACCTACACCTTCTTAATAAAGGTTTTTATCGACAACTATCTTGGCTATCTGGACCGCATTGGTAGCTGCGCCTTTTCTTATCTGGTCGGCCGCTACCCAAAGCACCAGTCCTTTATCGGTCGATATATCTTTTCTGATACGGCCCACATATACTTCATCAGTGTCTGAAGTATATAACGGCATGGGATATTGGTTATTTTGAGGGTCATCCTGCAATACTACACCCGGTGCCTGGCTCAGAATCTGCTTAACCTCAGCCACACTTAACTCTTTGGTTGTTTCCAGATTAATAGATTCAGAATGACTTCTGAATACCGGTACTCTGACGGTGGTAGCAGCAATAGCCAGCTCCGGGCAATGCATGATCTTGCGTGTCTCCCACACCATTTTCATTTCTTCACGGGTATAACCGTCTTCCATAAAAACATCAATATGAGGTATAAGGTTAAAAGCAATCGGATGCTGAAATACTTCGGGATTCATTTTCTGTCCTTTAAGATAACTTCCACTATGATCCTTAAGCTCGTCAATTCCTGCTTTTCCTGCTCCGGATACCGCCTGGTAGGTGGATACTACTACCCTGGTCAATCCTGCCGCCACATGAATCGGATTGATGGCAACCACCATTATTATAGTAGAACAGTTGGGATTGGCAATAATCCCATGATGTTTTTCAATATCACCCGCATTAACCTCGGGTACTACCAGCGGAACATCTTCTTCGAGCCTGAAAGCATAGCTATTATCTATTACTACACAATTACGTTTAACAGCTTCAGGAGCAAGTTTTTTGCTTATATCTGTCCCAACCGCAAACAGGGCCAGATCTGCTTCCCTAAAAGCATCCGGGCTGGCACCTTTTACTGTAAATTCTTCTCCTTTATATTTAACTTTAGTCCCTGCTTCACGGGGATCAGCTAAACATATTAATTCTTTTATATTAAAATCCCGTTCAGCCAGAACTTTCAACATTTCCTGCCCTACTGCACCTGTTGCACCTACTATTGCTAATCGTACTCCATCTGCCACAATAACTACCTCCTGTAAAAAAGTTCTAGCTTGTATTTTAACACAATAACATCATCTTGCTCAACAATCATAATGGACCCAGCATCACCGGCTGCAACTGTTTTCCCTGCAAAGCATTAATTACCGTGTCAACCACCAGGTCGAAGGATGCAATTATGGAATTGGCTTTTTGCTGCGGATTATCCTGTCTGAAAGGCACAAAATAAATATTTTTCATATTTAACAGCATGCCGATATTGACAGCGTTAATGCCCAGTGCATCATTGGTTGATACCGCTATAACTACCGGCCGCTGGTTTCTGAGTTGGGCTTTAACAGCCATAAGCGCCGGTGTATCGGTAATGCCATGGGCCAATTTGGCAATAGTATTGCCGGTGGCGGGAATTATTACGGCAACGTCCAGCAGCTTTTGAGGTCCTATCGGTTCTGCCGCTACTATCGAATTCATTACATCTCTGCCGGTAATCTGTACCATGGACTCTTTAAGTTCCCGGGCCTGGTAAAATCTATTGTCGGTAGTATCAACGGTGTATGAAAAAACAGGATATAGTTCAGCACCTTCATTTTTCAGGTTGATTATCTGGGGTATGACATCGCTGATGGTGCAGTGCGATCCGGTTACAACGATACCAATTCTTACTCCTCTCAACCTTTCCTTTAATTCTTGCACTCTTTGCACCTCCCGTCTAACCGAATAGCAAAGTTCCATCTATTTGGGTAAGTTCCTGAATAATTAATCTGGGTACTACATCAGCCAGAATTTTCCCGGCGGTTATGGGAGCAACTTTGCCAGGGAGTCCAGGTGCCAAAATCGCCTTCAGACCAAATGCATTGGCAGCTTCAAAATCAGTTCCTCCGGGCTGTGTTGCCAGATCGATGATTACTACGTCCGGATTGGAATATTCCAATATACCGGAATCCAAAACCAGACTTGGTACCGTATTGAAAACAATATCTATATTATTCATTATCTCTCTCAGTTCGCTATAACCTGCCTTCTTGCATCCCATTTCATAAGCCCGGGCCAATTGCCCATCATTACGCGCCACCACCGTAACATCTGCGCCCAGAGCCTTAAGCATACGGGCCAGTGTTATGGCAATACGGCCAAAGCCTATAATGCAAGTCTTGCTTCCATGAATAGTTATGCTGGACTCTTCCATGGCGATTTGCAGTGCTCCTTCGGCCGTAGGTATAGAATTCAGTATGGCAATCTCATCCATATCCACAATTTCCAATAATTTAAGATGGTATTTTTTACACCATTCAATCAGGAAAGGTCTGGCCGACCCGATTAATATAAGTGCTCCTGGTGCTACCGTACTAATGGCTTTTTCTGTTAGAACAAGTTTATCTTCCATATATACTGCTCGGATAACACCATCTGTACTGGTACCCGGCAATGGTAAAATAACCACTTCAGCCTCTTTGCAGGCTTCCTCAGTGCTATTGACTGCAAAAGCGCCGTGCCCGATTTTATGCCGCGGTATTCCAGCTACAACTACTGTTGCGCCCATCCGGACCAGTTCTGAAACCAGAATTATTTCGCGATCATCTCCCCCCAGTACAGCAATTTTTATGCCGGAAAGTACCGAACTCAACCATAACCCCCCCTTGTTTTGGTACCAAAGTTATTAGCAGTATATGTATATATACC
>DHSK01000187.1:7732-8014 GCA_002408445.1 Syntrophomonas sp. UBA5288 | reverse complement strand
GGACACTGATTTGATTATGATTAACACAGATCTTTTTTACTTTTTTGGATTTGAGAGTTTTGCATAATTAACTTTTTCCTATGATTAAGCAGTAACTTTGCGAATGTCATCCTGAGGCAAAGCCGAAGGATCTTAGATTCTTCGCTCAGGCTCAGAATTATCACGTGGTTTCCGCACCACGATAAACGAATAGAGTGTCATTCTGAACGCTAGTGAAGAATCTTTACGTCTGTGCGTGGGAAAGATCCTTCGTTGCACTCAGGATGACATATAAATAATATG
>DHSK01000187.1:0-7616 GCA_002408445.1 Syntrophomonas sp. UBA5288 | reverse complement strand
TTGCACTCAGGATGACATATAAATAATAGGCCGGGTGACAAACCAGCGCTTATTCATAGCAATGACAAATGGGATAGTTGAATTCTTGTACTATAGCAAATTTTCCAACCCATACGCCAGTCCCTTAATCTCCACCATTTTTTTTATGGCCATAGTCACTCCGGGCATGAAACCAATCCGGTCATAGGAATCGTGTCTTATGGTCAAACCCTGTCCCATGCCTCCGAAGATTACCTCCTGATGTGCTACCAGACCGGGCAGTCTTACACTATGTATTCTAATTTGGTTAACCTCGCCGCCGCGTGCGCCGGAGATTTTTTCATATTCGCGGGTATTGCGGACCGGTATTCTCTCCCTATCCTGTGAAATCATTTCCGCGGTTTTAATAGCAGTTCCGGAAGGAGCATCCATCTTTTGATTATGATGCAGTTCAATAATCTCCACGTCCGGAAAGTAGCGTGCTGCTTCGCGGGCAAATTTCATCATAAGTACTGCTCCAACTGCAAAATTAGGGATAACTGCCACTCCCACCTGATTTTCGAGCGCAAATTTTTCGATTTGCTTTAATTCCACCTCATTAAGACCGGTTGTACCTATTATCGTAGTAGTTTTGTTATTTAAAGCCATTTTAGCATTGGCAAAAACCGCCTGTGGGTTAGTAAAATCAACCATCACATCAGGATGAACGGTTTGTAAAACCTTTTCCAGATCATTTTCCACCGCTGGTCCGGTTTTTTCCTTTAAGTCCGCAATATCGGACAAATATTCGCCTTTGGCCCGAACATCAACTAATCCCACCAGTTCCAATTGATTATCCATCCATACCGCCTGCGCGGTTTCCATACCCATCTTGCCCAGGGCACCGGTAACAACAACTTTAATTTTTTCTGCCATCATTATTCCTCCCTACAGGCAATAGTTTTATATATTTCTCATTTTTAGTCAACTCCTTCGGCCATATATCTTCGCCATCGCCACTACGTATTTACATATTTCCTGAATCATCCTGCGCTCGACGAAATCACTGCTGCCCTTGTTTTTGATTTCATGGCGCAGAATCTCCAGATATCTCATAATGCAAACGATTTCGAGATTAATTTTCTCGATCAGATCGTCCCCATCGGCATAACTGTAAAACTTCTGCAGATTGCGCAGGATTTGACCTTCTCCTTCTTCAGTGGCCATAACCGCAGCGTATTCCAGCAACCGGTGTTTCTCCAGATCGTAACTGAGAAAATTATAGACCTGTTTTATTTTTTTATCGGAATCCTTAACCAGGAGCAAGGCTCGGCTTATCTCCCTTTTTATTCCTTCTATGATTACCACTTGTTCTATAATACTGCGATAAATTGAATCAATCTGTGTATTCAAATAAATTCACCTCAGTATAGTTTCGCATTTTAATACCTGCTATTATTCCGCCAGTTACTTCCTCATATTAAATGAGGTTGGAAATAATAATTTCTCCATGTTATACTTTGGGCGTAATGAAAGGAGTTCTATTATGCCATTTGACGGAATTACTATTAAAGCTTTAGCTTATGAATTGAATAATCTCTGCGCAGGCCGCATTGATAAAATATATCAGCCGGAACGTGATGAACTGGCACTTTCGATAAGAACGGCCGGCGGTCATGTAAAACTTGTCATTTCTGCCAATGCGCGCTGGTCTCGTATTCATATTAGTGATACTCGCAAACCAAATCCCACCTCTCCACCCAGTTTCTGCATGATGCTGCGTAAAGTTTTGGAGGGCGGCAAAATCCGCTCGGTTGAGCAAATAGATTTTGAACGTATTATTCATATAACCATAGAGGCGATCGACGATTTTGGAGATTGGAAGAAAAAGATACTGATTTGCGAATTTATGGGCAAACACTCCAATATAATTCTGGTTAATCCGGAAAACAACCTTATTATTGATGCCATCAAGAAATATGGTAATGATGTCAGTTCTTTCCGGGAAGTGCTGCCCGGCAAACCTTATATTGCTCCCCCGGGACAGGGCAAGGTTGATCCGACCACCGTCAGTTATTCCGATTTTTGTTCGGCCATCTGGCAGCAAACCGGCAGTTTGGCTGATGCTGTTTTTAAGGCCGTGTCCGGAATCAGTCCTTTTTCCGCCCGGCAGATCTGTCTTCACTGCGGTCTAAGTGATTTGCCGGTGGAAGAATGCGGTGAATATGAGCTTACCACCATTTTTGAGCATATCCGGCGCTTGATCCGGGCATGTGCCGTCGGCTCTGCTCAACCTGGCGTCGTGCTTAAAGCAAATCGTCCGCTGGAATTTGCTCCTTATATTATAGAAGGAATGTCAGAATTTCAAAGCTATCCCTGTATGAATGAAGCCTGCGATTTTTTCTATAGCCAACTGTTAAATCAGGCCCGGTTGGAGTCCATAAGAAGCAATCTGTCCCGTCAGGTGCGCATAATTCTGGACAAAGCCTATAAAAAGAAGATGGCCCAGGAAGGCGATTTTAACAGTGCTCAGGATAAAGAGAAGTACCGGGAATGGGGAGAATTAATTACTACTTATGCCTATCAGCTGCATAAGGGCCAGACTGAGGCCCTGCTTACCAATTACTATACTAATGAAGAGGTGCTCATTCCTCTGGAAGCCAGGTATACGCCGATTGAAAATGCCCAGCGTTATTACAAAACCTATAATAAGAGTAAACGAGCCATTAACCACCTGCAGGAATTAATCCGAATTAATCAGGCTGAGATCGATTACCTGGAATCGGTAATGGTTCTTATTAACAAAGCTGAAAACCAGAATGATCTGGATGATGTTATCTACGAATTGGAAAAGGGCGGCTATTTAAAGACCCATACCCGTCGTACCGGCAAGCAATCAGTTAAGACCGAACCCCGCCATTTTATTTCTTCCGATGGTTTTGATATTTTGGTGGGCCGTAATAACCACCAGAACGACCGCCTGACTTTGAAGCAATCGGAGCGCCGCGATTTGTGGCTGCACGCCAAAAATATACCCGGCACCCACGTTATTGTGCGGCTGCCCGCTGATATGAAAAGCATAGATGCTTTATCCGACCGTACTCTCGAAGAAGCAGCCTCGCTGGCCGCCTATTTCAGCAAAGCCAGCGAATCGGACAAAGTACCGGTCGATTATACTTTTAGAAACAATGTCCGCAAACCATCCGGCAGTAAACCCGGCATGGTGATATACGACAATTACTGGACCATAATGGTTAATCCACAGTCTGCGATAATCAATAGGTTCCTGAACAACGATTAAGATTAGTATAGTGCACCCCGTTGTCAAGGCAAATTTTTGTTTAGCTTATTTTTTGCTTTTATGTATCTCACTTTATGGGAGCAGTATATCTAACCAATAATTTTTTCTGATGGTCTGGATTATATTAAATAACTGAATATCATACTTTAAACTTTTTAACTAGGTCTTGCAAATTGTCTGCACTAATTTTGACATTATCCGTTTCCAATTTAATTTCATTGGCCTTGTCCTTTATCTTAGAAACTTTTTCGGCAATATGAGTTATTCCCTCAGACCCAACTTCCGTAACCCTTGCTATTTCGGAGATCCCATCCGATACTGTTTTTATGGAAGCTAGCAGCTCCTGCGAGGTCGCGCTTAATTCCGTCGCCCAATCATTGATGGATTGAGCGTCCTGATTATAATTCTCGCCGACAAGGACGGATTCTTTATAGCTGTCCACCACTTTTGTCTCGATATATCCCAGCATTTGTCTGGAGCTGCCGGCCAGGTTTTCAACAGCTTTTAAGATAACGTCAAGGGTATCCTGTATCTCTTTCACCGTGTTTTTAGAGTTTTCCGCCAATTTCCGTATTTCCTCGGCAACAACGGAAAATCCCTTTCCGGCCTCTCCGGCTCTGGCCGATTCGATAGCCGCATTTAAAGCCAGCAGGTTGGTCTGTGCGGATATTTGCAAAATAACTTCGGACAAAGTCTTAATTTTATCGACTTCCTTGGCTTTTTCAAGTGCTTCATCCATCCCTTTCTTAATGGTCAAACGGGTCTGGTCGGCCCCGGTCTGAAGCTCAAGTGAACTTTCCTTTAAGGATACCGCTTTTTTACTAATTTCATTGGCGGATACGGCGCCTTCCTGCGCTTTTATCGCAACAGTTTCCACTGCGCTCTCAATCTCATTGGAAGTTGCCGTAATATCTTGCGTTGAAGAAGCGGTTTCCTCCATTCCCGCCGACAATTCTTGCACAGTAGTTGCTGCACCTTCTAGTTCATACGTTAGTGCCGCTATATTTTTATGTGTTTCAAGGATGTCCACATTCACTTTATTCGTTTCTGAGACGATTTTCTTGACCATTTCATGAATATATTCAATAAATAAATTGAAATAACGACTCATCTCTCCGATTTCATCTTTAGATGAAACGATTACCCTTTTGGTCAAATCTCCGTTTCCCTCAGCCATGTCTTTCAGCATTACGGTAATAGCCCGGATTTTTCGTATAATCATAACCCTGAACATCAAAACTACACCAATGCCAATGATGATTCCCAAAACAGCCATAATAACGCCTTGATTAATAATTAGTTTTTGGATCAGTTCTGTAACGACATCAAATTTTTGACCGATGAAAAGCATGCCGCTGCTTTTTCCGGTGACATCAATAATCGGCAGATAGGCAGCAAAGTACTTGGAACCATTAATAGCGGTCTGACCATAATAGGGTTTACCGTTTTTTAATACTTTATCAACAATAGCCTGGTCTTCCACTTTCGATCTGGTGAAACGCTTACCGCTTTTATCTTCAATGGTTGTCGCGATTCTTTCATTACCTGAGAATACGGAAACATCGCAACCGAAGATTCTCTTTTGTTTATCGGCAAATTCATTGTTGGAGAGGACATAGCCCAAGGATACGGCTCCGACAACTTGCCCGTCTTTGTCTTTCAACGGTGTGCCAGCCCGGATAGAATATTTAACGACTGCCCCTTCTTCAATTCCTACCGACTGTACCCCTTGTAAAGCCTTTTGAACATTGACTTGATTGGCAATGCTATCCCCATATTGTTCCGGTTCATGTGCGCGGATAAATACTTTTCCTTCCTTATCAGTGATCACCAGATAATCAATTCCAAAAGATTTCAGCGCTAGTTGACCGAGTGCCAGCGCCTCCTTTCGATCCTGGTTCTGAACTGCATTAACCAGCCTGGCAGAACTCTCCAGCCATTTTGTGGTATTTAGGGCTTTTTGTTTCATGTCTTCGACGTCGCTGCTAAGAACAAGAGACTTGCTTTTTAACTCACTTTCTGCGTTCTGACTGATCACACTTTCTACGGTTGAAGAAATAATCATAAAAACCGCAATAATAAAAATTGTGATAAATCCCGCCATTAATAACGATATCTTACTTGACAAGCTATTAATTTTCATTATGAACCTCTCCTTTGGCAATTAAGTTTTTATATTAATTTTGCTTTTATTCATTTCCATACATATTTAGATGGCAACGATATGAAACCTGCACGTCCAATCCCCGTTTGACCAGCAATCAGTTTCCTTGACAATAAACAGCCTGCCTATATATACTTCCAGGATTCCCATTATGAGGCCTTCATCAAAATTGCAGACTGTTTCGCCGGTTACCGCCACTCCTGAACAGTCCAGGTCTTCGGATATAGTTATAATAAAGATCATATTCTCAAAATCCGCATGTTCGACCTCAAGTATCCCTATCCCTAGTTCAGCCATTTTTTGTTTGAGTAAACAGAAAAATTCCGCAGAGGGCAGGTTAGGATCCAGCACATGCCGGCAAAATTCTCTTCCCGCTAACCGTCCGGCTTCCACCAGGTTATGTTTGGTAGCCGCTTTGCCGTAGCTTTTCTCCAGAACGCTGCGGAGTGAATAATGGAACATCCTATAAACAGTGACATGCATTTTATCTCCAAACGTGGGCCTGCCTCGTTCAATATCTCCAATATCTTTCCATTCAAAGCTTCTAAATGTATCGTTCATTCTTTCTCCCTATAAATTATCTGTTAAATGGCGCTAAAATTTATATTGTTTAAGCATTGTCTCCAGTTGACCTGACAATTGGGCCAGGGCTTCTGCTGAAGAAGCAATTTCCTGCATTCCCGCCGATTGTTCTTCAGTAGCGGAAGAAATGGTCTGACTGTTAGCTGCCGTTTCCCGGGATATATTCTGTATCTTTTCCACTGCTGCGGTCACCTTGCTGCTGGAAAATGACAGGTTATGAACACTTTCTGTAATTCCTTGAACCGCTTGCTGGACATTGTCAATCTGTTGTTGAATGACTCCAAACGATTTGCCTGCTGCTAAAACTACTTTCTGCCCTTCCAAGACTTCCTGCGTGCTTTTATCCATCCTGTCAATCGTAACTTGAATTTGGGATTGGATCTCATTGATAATTTGAGCAATATTTTCTGCTGACCCTTCCGCTTGTTCGGCAAGTTTACGGACTTCATCGGCAACAACCGAAAAGCCACGTCCGCATTCTCCGGCACGGGCGGCTTCAATAGCTGCATTTAAAGCTAAGAGATTGGTTTGGGAAGCAATACCCGTAATGGTATCGACAATTTGGCTGATTCTATCGGAAAAGGTACCCAAACTGCGGATAGTACCTGCGGTATCCTGGACTATTCCATTTATATTGGTAATAGAATCAATAGCATGGCGAAGTGCTTCCCCTCCCTCTACGGCCGCTGAAGCCGATGCTTGGGAGACATCGCTGACTGCGGAAACGTGCTTGGCAATGCCGTTGATTTCCTCTCCTACTTCCTGTACAGTTTGAACCGTATCATCAACAGCCTTGGCCTGATCTGTAGCCCCTACCGCCACTCGAGATACTGTTGCCGCCACTTGGCCTGCCGCCTGGGCGGATTGCCCGGCACTCGCTTCCAGTTCCTCGCTTGCAGAGGCAATCTGTGCTGCTGCCTGGCCGATCTGTTCCATTGTGGAGCGGAGCATGTCCGCCATATCTCTGAAATCTTGCTGGAGACGGCCTATTTCGTCCTGGCCTTTTACCCGGATCGTTTTTGCCTGGGCAAAATCGCCGGACGCAATAATATTGGCCTGGTCGGCGATCTTTTTGATCGGGTCGGCGATATATTTTGCGCCTGCCAGAGCGATAACGGTACTCAGAAGTGCAGTAATTAATGTAATCATAATAGAGGAATTTCGCTCTTTTCTAACCGGAGCCATTGCTTCATCATAAGTCATTCTGTCGGCAACGCCCATTGAGGTCCCGGGAATATTAGTATAAGCTGCGATTACTTTTGATCCGTTAAATGTATAAGTTTGACTGTCGGAGCTCCCTGCAGCCGCTTTTTTGGCCATAGTCTGCAATTCTGGCGCAACCAGGACTTTGTCATCTTCATCAGTATTGATGAACTTAAGCGAGCCGACATATTCCTGAACCGGGTGGGCAAAGACCAGACCGTTTTTACCGTCAAAAGCAAAAGTATAATTGCTGTCGCTCCTTTTCCCTTCGGCTACAATTCCTTGCAGGTTATCAATATTTACGGAAATTCCCAGATATCTTTCCGGTGCGCCGGGAACCTTGACAGGCGTAGCAATCATTAGTGAAGGTTTTTGGGTGGCCTGGGAAATAAGAATCTCGCGCGATAT
>DHSK01000018.1:2177-4776 GCA_002408445.1 Syntrophomonas sp. UBA5288 | reverse complement strand
ATAACGTTTTTTTGTCATCCTGAACGTAGTGAAGGATCTTTCCATTTCGGGGACTGCAAGATCCTTCACTACGTTCAGGATGACATACTATTCGTTTATCGTGGTGCGGACATCGCGTGATAATTCTGAGCCTTAGCAAAGAATCTTAAGCTCCTTCGGCTTTGCCTCAGGATGACATTCGCAAAGTTAATTATGCAAAACTCTCATCTAATTTCCATATTAAACTTTTTATATCTTAGCACAGCATCCCCAACATAGCCACCTGAAGCAACATTATTATAATACAAATATTCTCGATATTTGGGATTTTTTTACTGTTATTACTTTGCAAAAAGGTTTATTATTGTAATCGGTGTCAAGGGGAGGATTTACAAAAATGTTAAAAGATATACAGCTTATAATTAAAGAAATTGAAGCCAGAAGGAAAGAATTAATTGAATGCGGACATGATTTTGATGATCCCGAGATGCTTAAGCGAAGCCAACAACTGGATGAACTTATTAACCGGTATTACAAATTATTGGAGGATGTAGATGAGGAGAAAAGAGCAATTCTCTAAATTTCAATTACATCTGTAACAATATATTGCTCGGAACGACTGTCATAGGCGTGATCATGTCCCGGTATTATAATACCTTTAAAGGCTGCCAGCCGTTCCGCATTTTCATTAAACAGTTCCGCATCGTAATGCAAATTCGGTAAATAATCCTTTTTCCACATACTGCGGTGATATAGCGCATCACCTGTAATAATGGCCCGTTTGTTTGAGCCTTCAAGTATTACGACCTGACTGTCAATGGAATGGCCCGGCGCCGGCATTAAACTCAAGCCCGGCGGAAGAGCAGGGTGGTCTTCAATGAATCTGATTTGCTTAATATCACCGGCTATCTTCCGGAGTGGATATTTTTCAGCCAGGCTTTTTAAATCCCGAGCCAGGGTTTCAGTACTATCGTCCAACTTTTTGCCTCTGCTTAACAATAACCGGGTAGGATCATCGGTTTTTTGCAGGGCTGTTTCCAGCGATGTCTGGTACTCCCATTCCTTCTGGCTGAGTATAATGGCGGCATTGGTAAATATTTGATTGCCGCCCAGGTGATCGGGGTGTAAATGAGTGTTTATAACCAGATCAAAATCAGAGGGATAATAACCCATATTGCTCAGATCTTCTTCCAGCCAGGGATTTCCCACCATACCGGTATCGACCATAATCAGCGCATCCTTCATAATAATTACGGTCGAAGTAACCGGTACATCTTTAATTATTAAACTGTCAGAATTATTCATCCATGTAACCAGCGGTACAATTTTCATTTATGGTTCTCCCTGTTAAAATAAACTGCAGCAACTCTCGGTAAAGGATAATTTTAATCCTCTCGTGGTAGCATATTTTAAGGTTTCTTCATCCGGATAGGCCATGCTGTTAACCCCACAGTCTACAGCCCTCTTCTCTAATATACGCTTATAAGTACCGGAGGGACGCGCACAGCCGAGGGAAATAGGCAGACTTGGATTCATTTCCCGGGCCAGAGCCATCAGTTCGGTCACCTTTTCTATTTCCGGCGGTTCTACAGAAGCCATTGGGGTACCGGCCAAGGCCATTAATACTACCAGGACCAACACCTGCACATCTGCCTGTTTAATCATTTTCAGAGCATTTAATTCCCCGATGATCTGACCATAGTACAACCCGATGACCAGATGTGGAGCCAGGGCCAGTCCTTCCTCCCGGCAGGCCAGCATCGCGTCAAGATAATCCTCGGGCTGACGGTCAATATGATATACTTCCTTTATAGTCCGGGCATCACCGATAATATCCAAAATCACCTCATCGACCCCGGCTTCAGCCAGCCTGGCGGCCGTACTCCGGTTAACCAATCCCGTATGCACCAGAACTTTTAAGCCTTTCCGGTGGGCATAAGCAATAGCATCGATGAACGGCTCCAAAGGAACCTCTCCCCGCCGATCAGCTCCACCACTGACCAGAATACCATGACAGCCCTTTTCCAGCAGATGATCGATCAGGTTATACATAGCATCCGGGCTGCCAACCGGGATCATGCTTTCCAAAAGCTTTCCCCGGCAATGGGTACAATTACATTGACACCGGTTTTCGGTGACGCTTATATTTACAAATGATAAGGGATTATTGGTAAAATAATTATTCTCATAATGTTTGGCTCCCGGTGCTGCAATTTCAAGCACCGGAGCGTGAAACTGCCGGCGTATATCCCAGGCTCTCCGGATTAAATCATTAAGATCGTCCAACCCGTTCCACCCCATCCCATAACTGCGGACTAATTACCGCTATATCATTTTCATCCGGCCAATAGGGATAGTTGCGCATTGGTTCACTGGCCCTTTCATTGCCGAAAGGACGATTGCAGGCCACCTGGCCGGTTGCATCCGGGCATCCGGAAGTCATAAAGGCTAATCCCTGTTTGGCATATGGTTCAATATCAATCCCAAAATCTTTTACTTCGCCATGAGCTCCGAAAGTAATATCCTGGGCCGTAATTATGCCTTCGTTTATTAAATAGCGCGCCATCTGTACCCGGCGATACTGACCCAGCGGCGGCTGGGCATGGTTTTCCAGCCGGCT
>DHSK01000018.1:708-1803 GCA_002408445.1 Syntrophomonas sp. UBA5288 | reverse complement strand
ACCCGGTCGGCTCCCGCATCTTTTATAGCCTGCATGTCATCCGGGCGCATAACGGTTGGGTCCAGCAATCCGCTGACCGGCAAATCAGTTCTTGAACGTACTTCGGATATTATGGTACAGGTGTCTGTCACCGCCCGTGAATGCGTGATCATTGATACGCAGGCTCTTTTGAATGGATTATGGCGATCCAGGGCCTGAAATATAGTTTCCAACTCATAGGTAGGCCATTTAACCCGAATAAAGGTGGGTGCGGCGCATTCATCCCGCTGGTGGGATAGTCCGCAATAACTGCAGGATGCTTTGCATCCCGTATCATAAGTCAGGAGCAAATTCAAACAGGTGCACCCGGCACCTTTTAAAAAACGGCCCTTTTCCAGGCCCATGGACATTGCTCCCGCCAAACTGGTTTGTACATATTGGGGACTTTCTTTTTTATCCATTACTCATCCCTCCCTATCTGTGATTATGGTCAAAACCTATCCAGGTTTGTCTCATCAATTTATTAAATTCAGCAGGCTGCTCCGACCATTTTTGGTCCATAATCTGACGTTGCCGGGCAGCGCGTTTTAAAAAATTGCCCAGCAAATCACTCCATTGCCGGTGATATTGCTGAAGAATGGTCAGGTCATCTTCCTTAATGGCCCGGGCCGCCGTCCGGCCCGCTATCAGGCCTGAAACCATCGCATTCATTATACCGCCTCCGGTTATGGCATGGGTCAAACCGGCTGCATCTCCGCATAGCATCATGTTTCCTTTACCGGTAACAGGCAAAGGTCCTCCTACCGGGATAAGACCGCCGGTTACAGCCCGGGGGGGCATATCCGGAACCAGCCCCCGGCTTATCATGCTCTGTACAAAATCTTTTACCAGGCCCGGCAGTTGAGAATGGCAGCCTTGCTGGACTCCTACCCCAATATTGACTTCTTTGCCTCGGGGGAACAACCAGGCATAACCACCCCGGTATTGCGGTTCCAGGTACACATCGGTAGAATCGTGCGGTCTGGAGAGCAACATGCGCCATTGCAAAGCGACCATGAATTTCAGGTTGGTGCTATTCATCCATTGGCCCACTATGGAAACGGGTCCATCCGCTCC
>DHSK01000018.1:0-360 GCA_002408445.1 Syntrophomonas sp. UBA5288 | reverse complement strand
ACGGCTCCCGTTCCCAGAGTTGCATATTTTGAAACTACCGCCGGTACGTATTCGGCGCATTGGATGGGGGTACCCGGGTTGGTCCGCCGGTCCACCACCAGTACCTTCAAACCTTCCTTTACGGCGGCACAGGCGGCACAGGAGCCGGCCGGACCTGCACCTATGATTATCACATCATATTCATTCGGTTTAGCACTCATTATTTGTTCCCTCAATGGCATTTATTAAAGCCTGGGTAAAATCTTCCGGTTTTACCCCCGGTATTCTCACTTTATGAGTATCAAAAAATGTATTTACAACCTCCTGGACTTTTGGAGCCTCAGATGAGGTGTTCTTAAGTACTGCTTCCAGATCCAGAAT
>DHSK01000045.1:8665-9620 GCA_002408445.1 Syntrophomonas sp. UBA5288 | reverse complement strand
CAGAAGTTATGAAGATGGTTATCTCTGGTAAAGAACTGCACTAATAGGCTTGTATAGATTGGTTAGCCGGCTCGGGTTTTATCCCGAGCCGGCTAATTTTCATTAACTCGAATAATGGAGTTGAGCAAGATGATCAAAAGTATTGTTTGTTTTAAATGGGTAGCAGACGAGGAAGAAATCAGGTCCAATTTTAACCCCCAATCATTGCAAAATGCGAAGTATAAGATAAGTGATAATGATAGAAACGCCATAGAAGAGGCTATGAGCATCAAGGAACAGCTGGATGGGAGTGTAATGGCTATAACAGTGGCATCTGACCGCAGATGTATAAAAGATGCCTTGTCCCGTGGACCGGAAGGTATATATTATATTAATGCGCCCGAAGCTATTGAGCTGGAACCCTCAGTGACCAGTTCGATTCTTGCTTCGGCCTTAAAGGATATACCTTATGATTTAATATTCTGTGGAGTGGGTTCGAACGATTTTTACGCTCAGCAGGTGGGACCGGAACTGGCCGAAAAGCTGGGTATCCCTTGCCTGACATATGTTTCGGAATTGCAGGTAAATGAAGAAAAAGGTGAGGTTATTGCCAAGCGCAGGCTCAACAATGAGGTTGAAATAGTGACGGCTCAACTTCCGCTATTGATAACGGTTTTACCCGATATAAACGAGGCGCGCATACCGGGTCTAAGCGATATCCTTGGAGCCGGTCAAAAGACGGTTATTGATATTGACTGCCGGGACTTGCAGGGAGATTTCCAGCCGGCCTTACACACAACCAGTATAGCTGCTTCCAATATGGAGCGTAAATGCCTGAAACTCAGCTCTGATCAACAGGATTTACGCAAGGTTGTAAATGAGCTTCTAAGAATCGTCAATCATTAAAGATGTCATAAAGCGGTAGCCGGAATCACCGCTTGGCGTAAAATAACTATATGAGAGTTTTGCATAATTC
>DHSK01000045.1:4244-8418 GCA_002408445.1 Syntrophomonas sp. UBA5288 | reverse complement strand
TTACTGCTTAATCATAGGAAAAAGTTAATGAGATAGCCGCCCAATGCGATATGTTTACAAAACCAAGGATAAATAATATAATTAATGCGACAACTAAATAAAGTATCAGCTTGGGGTGCCGAAAGGCTGAGATAGGGTAGAGCCCTTGTCCCATTGAACCTGATGCGGGTAATGCCGCCGTAGGAAAGCTTTTTTAATAAGATTTTTTGAGAGCCTGCTCCGTACCGGAGCAGGCTCTTTTAAATTTAAGCGGATAAAGCAATGGTCATAGATAAATTTGAAATGGAGGTTGTAAAATGACGCAGATGGATTACGCCCGCAAAGGGCAACCGACTCCCCAGATGGAAACTGTGGCGCGCAAGGAAGGTATTCCACTGGAAGATTTGATGAAAAAGGTGGCGCAGGGGGTGGTGGCTATTCCTGCCAATATAAACCACCAATCGCTTAACCCCGAGGGAGTAGGCGAGGGACTGCGGACCAAAATAAATGTAAATCTGGGTATCTCGCGTGATTGCCTGAACTACGAAATTGAACTGGAAAAGGCCAGTCTGGCGGTTAAACTGGGGGCTGAAGCTATTATGGATCTGAGCAGTTTTGGCAGTACCCGCGAGTTTCGCCGCAAGCTGGTAAAAATGTCACCGGCTATGCTGGGAACTGTTCCTATGTATGATGCCATAGGTTTTTTGCAAAAGGATCTGGGCGATATAACCGTTGATGAATTTTTTAAAGTAGTTGAGGCACATGCCGAAGACGGGATCGATTTTATGACCATCCATGCCGGTATGAATCGTAAGACGGCGGAACGTTTTAAGAAAAACTCCCGGCTGATGAATATTGTTTCCCGGGGTGGTTCATTATTATTTGCCTGGATGGAACTGACCGGGCAGGAGAATCCCTTTTATGAGCATTATGACCGGTTGCTGGATTTACTGCACAAATATGATGTAACCATCAGCCTGGGTGATGCCTGCCGCCCCGGGTGCATAGCGGATGCTACCGATGCGGTACAAATTGAGGAACTGGTAACTCTGGGGGAATTGACCCGGGCGGCCTGGGAGAAAAATGTACAGGTAATAGTGGAAGGCCCGGGCCATATGGCACTGAATGAGATTGCTGCCAATATAAAACTGCAAAAGAAGCTGTGTCATGGTGCCCCCTTCTATGTGTTGGGGCCTCTGGTGACAGATATAGCGCCAGGTTATGACCATATCACCAGTGCTATCGGGGGAGCTATCGCAGCGTCCGCCGGAGCGGATTTTCTATGTTATGTTACACCGGCCGAGCACTTGAGGTTACCCACTCTGGAAGATGTTCAGGAAGGTATAATGGCTTCCCGTATTGCGGCCCATGCGGCGGATATTGCCAAAGGCGTTCCCGGTGCCGGCGAACGGGATAAGCGCATGGCTAAGGCCAGACAAAAACTGGATTGGGAAGCACAGTTCAAGGAAGCCATCGACCCGGAAAAGGCTCGTGCCTATCGGGCTTCATCTGCTCATGACGGCCATACCTGTACCATGTGCGGCAAAATCTGCGCCGTGCAAACCATCAATAAGGCCTTGGCCGGAGAAAAAGTAACGCTAGAATAGTAAAAATACCAGGCCTGACCTCCGCAAGTCGCGCCCTGGCTATACCCACCGCCTGTGAATACGAAAAAGCCGTCAATTCAAAATGAATGGCGGCTTTCTGTTTATTTTAATATTAAATATCCAGGTCGGTGGGCCTATTTTTGAGGACCATGAGAGAGGCCATAAGTAATTTCATATAAGGAATAATTCAGGCCGATAAAAAAGTGGATATTGAGGTAAAAGAGCCTTTCGCAAATACCGTACTCATGCCCCATTGCCGGATCCTACCTAATCTTACCTTTGACGATATTTAATTGCTAAAGGTAGAATTGTATGTATATTTAGAGATTAAACTGAAAGGGATGGGGTTAAAAACTAAAGGAGGAAAAAATGAACAGAAGATTTTATGTAATTTTAACAGTTGTAGTAGCTTTCTTATCCGTTCTTATTTATAACTCAGCGTACAGTGCAACAGAACCAGGAGTAAATACAAGTGAATCTACCATAACCGCAAGCAGTGCCACTCTAAAAGGTGTGATAAAGGACACGGGCAAGGAGAAAATCACCGCCTATGGTTTTAAATGGGGCACCAGCAAGGAGCTGGATCAGGATAAAAAACTGGGAACCAGTCTTGAAGCCGACCAAGCCTTTGCCACTACCATCAGCGGATTAAAACCAGGGACTACATATTATTATCAGGCTTATGCCATAAATGCTAAAGGCAAGTCTTATGGCCAGATCAAAACTTTTACGGTGCCTGCCAAACATAAGGATATAGCGGCAGTTACCGCTACCAAACCCTCCGATGCCCAAAATGCTGACGGAGAAAAAACAGTCGCATTAGCCCAAAATGAGGCGCAAAATGTGGTCCAATATAGTACTCCATCACGTTCCGGCAATACTGCCAACAGGTACAAGTATCCCAGGTTAAGTAAAGTAAATGGTTCATTTGGACAATTTGCCTACCGGGATTTGTCGGGTGGCAGAATTGAAGTAGACCCTGACTGGATTGCCAATAATATTGCCACCATTAC
This sequence comes from Syntrophomonas sp. UBA5288, assembly GCA_002408445.1. Classification (GTDB taxonomy): domain Bacteria; phylum Bacillota; class Syntrophomonadia; order Syntrophomonadales; family Syntrophomonadaceae; genus UBA4851. The sequence goes on along the minus strand of DHSK01000045.1, from coordinate 5,819 downwards.
ATTACCGGGCTTGAATCAGCGGGTTCAGGTAAATAAGGCGGCGGCACCTAATTTTATTCATGCGTTTAACCTTATTAAAAATGGAACTGCCACTATTAACGGCAGGCAGGTTCCTCTTTTAAGTCTTATCAAGACTATGGATGGAACCTTTGTAACCCGGCATGTCAACTGGAACCCGTCCCGGGGTTTGAGCAATCATTCATGGGGAACTGCGATAGATATAAATGCCAATGGGCATTTTGGTTATGTGGACCCTTCAAATGTGAATGACCCCAATCTGATTTTGTGGGAAAAGGCTTTTAAACCGGCAGGATTCAGCTGGGGTAACCGGTACAGCGATTCCATGCATTATGAATTGATAAGGTAAATCCAATCCAATTTAGCCGTGGGAATCTCCCACGGCTTTATTTTATGCTCCCCCTGAGCTCTTGTAGAGCTCTTTTTGCATTTTTTGCAGGTTACTCATTACGATTTCGGCTTTGATCATGAGCAGATCCGGCTCCTCGCTTTTTAAAGCCTGCTCCAGATCATGTATGGAGAATTCAGTACGATCTATTGATTTTCCGTCTTTACTCTCGGCCTTAACTTTTAGATTAGTCCAGGATTCCTGGATTTTGGGTATATGTTCCTGGGCAGTCATCCATTCCTTTTTCATAGCCTGGTCTACCGCTGCCATTACTTCGTACTTTAACTGGTAAAACTCGGCGGGCACGGTTGTAGTGAATGTTTTGACCAGATTGGCATACTGTCCGTAAACCTCAATGGCTGCGCTAAGACTATCTTCTTTCTTTTGCTTGCCTATAGCCAGAGTAAGTTTTTCCAGGGCCTGTTCAAAGCTATCCCGGTCCGTTGTACTGAGACCTGACTTGATTGCTTCCGGTTCAAGGGCATTCCAATTGCGATGGATATTCTTGATACTGGTATCTTCTTTTTGCCAGGCGGACATTTGGTTTTGCTGGCCGGCTTGTGATTGATCCCCTGAGCTTGATTGCTGAGATTGTCCTGATTGTCCCTGCTGACCCTGTTGGCCTTGCTGAGACTGTCCTTGCCCCTGCTGGTTCTGTTGCTCTTGCTGGGTTTGGGTGATTAGTTTTGTATTCTGCTGTAAGGCTGAGGCTTTTTCTGCTTCTATTTTTTTTTCGAGTTCCGAGATTATCATTTCCAGGTCGGAAACTATACTTTTCATTTCTTCAGGTGCCTTGGCCTTTTGTTGTGAAGACGTCTGTGGCTTTTTGGCTTCTTTATCTTTGCTGGAACAAGCCGGGAGCATCATTAGTAATCCTGCCAGGACAGCAATAGTGATTATCCTGAATTCTAATCTGGCCATTTTATCACCCCGATTATTAAACTTAAAGCCTAAACATATACATTTATTTTCACCATAATACCGGATAATTATTAATCATTGGCGGTGGGTGTTAAATGCAATTAAAGCCGCAATCGATGCCCGGGGTTATTGCCACAGTTGAAAACATATTAAATAAATAAGCAGAAAAATGCGAATGTCATCCTGAACGTAGTGAAGGATCTTGCAGTTTCCTAGATGGAAAGATCCTTCACTACGTTCAGGATGAC
>DHSK01000045.1:3803-4088 GCA_002408445.1 Syntrophomonas sp. UBA5288 | reverse complement strand
GTTATTCATAGCAATGACAAAGGCGTAATTTTAACGGGCCATAAGCACAGTACCTAAGAAAGCCTTGGTCCGATCCTGCTGCGGATTCAGCAGTACTTCCGAGGCGGTGCCCTGTTCGACTATGAGACCGTCATCCATAAATATTACCCGATGGGCCACTTCGCGGGCAAAACCGATTTCATGGGTTACGACGATCATAGTCATCCGTTCCTGGGCCAGGTCTTTCATGACTTTTAATACCTCGCCGGTCAGTTCCGGATCGAGAGCCGAGGTAGGCTCGTCAAA
>DHSK01000045.1:3412-3657 GCA_002408445.1 Syntrophomonas sp. UBA5288 | reverse complement strand
CGAGGTAGGCTCGTCAAAACACATAATGGCGGGATTCATAGCCAGGGCCCGGGCGATAGCGACGCGTTGCTGCATTCCTCCGGACAATTCAAAAGGATAACTATCGGCATTATTAGCCAGACCTACCTTTTTCAGCAATGCCAGGGCAGTGTCTCTGGCCTCATTAACATCGGATTTATTAACCAGCAAAGGTGCCATCATCAGGTTTTCCAGGACTGATTTATGCGGAAAGAGATTAAAATTCT
>DHSK01000045.1:1387-3270 GCA_002408445.1 Syntrophomonas sp. UBA5288 | reverse complement strand
GAGATTAAAATTCTGAAAAACCATCCCCATTTTTCGGCGGATGCGGGCAATATCTTTCTCGCCGCGGTAAACGGCTTTTCCGTCTGCATTGTTGCTAACCATTATTTCCCCGCCGATTTCTATCTGGCCGCGGTCAATAGTTTCCAGACGATTAAGGCACCGCAGGAATGTACTTTTACCCGACCCGGAAGGGCCTATGATGGCAACTACCTCTCCTTTTTCCACATTGAGGGAGATATCCTTTAGTACATCGGTATGTTGAAATCGTTTATAAATATTTGTAGCTTGAAGGATATACATGCTTTCTCTCCTAACGGTAATAATCATACCTGGATTCCAGCCATTTGAAGAACTGCTGGATGAATGCAGTCATGATAAGATAAAATACAGCGGCTACGATAAAGGGAACAAAAAGATAATCTCTTAAAGCTGCAATTTTGGCTGCCCGCAGCAGTTCGCTGATGCCGATGGCATAAACCAGGGCGGTGTCTTTGATCAGATTAATGACTTCATTACTAATAGGGGGCAATACCCTTTTAAACATCTGGGGCAAGATAATATGCCGCAGAGTTTGCCAGCGGCTGAGTCCCAGAACATCAGAGGCTTCAAACTGGCCCCGGTCAATTGATTGCATACCGGAACGATAAATTTCGGCCAGATAGGCGGAGTAGTTCAGTACAAAAGCAACTACTGCGGCCAAAAAACGGTCCAGTGATATGCCTATAATGCCCAGCCCAAAATAAATGAAGAACAGTTGTAAGAGCAGGGGGGTACCTCGAAATACCCAGATATAGAACTGCATAAATACGTTCAGGGGTTTAAATTTCGATAATCGGGCTACAGCGAAGACAACCCCCAGCGGGAGTGCCATCACCAGAGTAAGAAAAAATAATTGCAGAGTTACGGCCGTGCCTTCCAGCATAAATGGAAGTAAAGATGCTATATATTCCATAATATTAACCTCTTGATGTATAAATTAAGAAGTACAGGCCAACAGCAATGCTATCAGCCTGTACTAAATAATATAGCAATTTCGAAGATTTATCCAGTGAAGTTTATTTCATAATATCCTCACCGAACCATTTTTCAGAAATCTTGGCTGAAGTCCCGTCAGCTTTCATAGCATCCAGGGCTTTTTGCAGTTCGGCTAAGAAAGCCTTGTCATTTTTTCTAAGGCCGACGCCATAGTCTTCGGATCCAAAGTTATCTTCCAGAATTTTATATTGATTTGCTTTTTTGGCTATATAGTAACGGCCTACGACTTCATCTACCACTACCGCATCGATTCTGCCGGATGCAAGGTCGGTCAGTGCGTCAACATTGTTATCGAACTGTACCAGTTCGCCGAAGGACTTGTAAGTAGCCTGATCCTTTTCTACGGCTTCGATGGCGCTGCTGCCTGCCTGAACGCCTACTTTCTTACCGGCCAGAGCCTTCTTGTCGGCCAGAGTGGAGTTCATGTTGACCACTATTATCTGGTGGCTGGCGATATAGGGTTTGGTAAATGCTATTTGCTTTTGCCGGTCCGGGGTAATGGTTAAACCGTTCCAGATCATATCAATGTTGCCGCCGTTTAATTCCTCTACAATCGTATCCCAGACCACCGGCTGGAACTTAACCTCTACGCCCATTCTTTTCGCTGCTTCTTTGGCCAGATCAATATCAAAACCTACGATATCATTGCTGCCTTTTTCTCTGAATCCCATGGGCGGAAAAGCATCGTCGAGGCCTATGGTGAAGTAGCCCTGGTCTTTGATATTCTGCCAGGACTCATCCGTCGCTTGATTATTGTTGGTTGCTGCATCTTTGGAACCGCATCCGGTGATTACCAACGACAGAGATAGACATAATAGAAGTACGATAGCCAATTTCCTTTTCAATAT
>DHSK01000045.1:0-1230 GCA_002408445.1 Syntrophomonas sp. UBA5288 | reverse complement strand
GATTGCCTCCTTACCAATTATATAAAAGAAATATCTATACTGTAGTTTAACATATTAAAGCGGTAATGAAGTAAATTAATTTACTAATTCTATATATAAATGCAGATTGGAAGGGAAAAATGTTCAGGGCATTTAGTTTGCAAATGGTCAATTTGGCGGTAAAATAACGAAGTAGCGGGGTGATTCTAATTAATAAAAGGCAGGAGAGATAAATAAATGGCGACAAAATTAGTCTATTCCGACAGTTATGACCCCTGGTATAATCTGGCTCTGGAAGAATACCTTCTGAATCATGTGCAAACCGGGGAGATAATTCTTTACCTGTGGCAGAATGATCATACGGTGGTTATAGGTAAATACCAGAATGCCTGGAAAGAATGCCGCTGTGAGATGCTGGAACAGGAGGGCGGCAAACTGGCCCGGCGCCTGTCGGGCGGAGGAGCGGTTTATCATGACCTGGGCAATCTCAACTTTACCTTTATTATGGACAAGGACTTATATGACCTCGAAAAACAACTGCAGGTGATTCTTGATGCGGTTAATAACTTAGGCCTTCGGGCCGAGTTTACCGGCCGCAATGATATAACGGTGGAAGGCCGGAAATTCTCCGGCAATGCCTTTTGCTTCCTGGCCAATGCGGTCTATCATCATGGTACTTTGCTGGTGGATACTGACTTTTCCAGACTGTCCAGGTATCTGCAGGTGTCGAAGGAGAAGATGAAGGCTAAATCAATTGAATGTGATTCGGTACAGTCCCGGGTAGTAAATCTGGCCGCTCTGCAGCCGGATATTACCATCGAAGCCATGCAGGAAAAGCTTAAGGCGAGTTTTGAAAGACTTTACGGAGGCGAACTGACTCCAATTAAAGTGGATTATAATGAAGAACTGGATAAGTTATATAAACAGTATTCTTCCTGGGAATGGCGTTATGGTGAAACACCCGAATTCGATTTATCGCTCCAAAAAAGGTTTGTATGGGGTGAAATTGATATGGGGCTCAGTGTGGAGGAAGGCAGAATTACGGATGCAGTAATATATTCGGATGCTATGGATACTTCTCTCATTGAATCTTTAAAGGAATTGCTGCCCGGGCTTCCCTTCAAATTCGAAGCTGTAAAAGAACAGATCGCGCATACAATTGCCCCCAAATCGGCCGAGATAGCCGATGACCTTATCGACTGGCTGGAATCAGCTATGAAATAACCCAGACAGAGGGGGAAGGTTCTATTG
>DHSK01000178.1:7897-13651 GCA_002408445.1 Syntrophomonas sp. UBA5288 | reverse complement strand
CGCTGGACCTTGATCTCTTTAAACGAAATCATTTTTTCGCACTTAAAGTCTTTGCTGTTTTGTTTTTAAAAGAACTGTCGCGCCTCGTTTTTTATGTTCCCCGCTGCGCGCAAGAATTATAATATCATGTCCCTGGTTCTGTGTCAAGAATAACTTTACTTTTTAAGGGAGATGATAATTTTCTTATCATTTTTATTTGCGGGCAGTTTTAATTATATAAGTTACGCTCTCTTTTGACAATATATTTACAAAATTTTAAATATATCTTAATCTGCCCCACCGCTCCCGATCGATAAAATTCGCCGTCGCCTTATAAACAGTCCTCGGTTCAGTCTCTCTCCAGGTTGGCCGGAGCCGCAAAACCGGCTGGGAGCAATAAAAAAGCCCCCCGAAGGGAGCTTATCAGTTTTTGATTAATTGGCTTTCTCTTTTTTCTTCTTTTCAATATATATGGCGCAGTCGGGACAAACCATTTCGCATATTTTGCAGGCTATGCAGCTCTCCTCATCTTTGGGCTTGACCGTCGGGGTTCCATATACCCCCAGCTTCTCGGACCAGACCAGTACTTCATTGGGACATTTTTCTTTGCATAATCCGCATCCTTTACAGTAGGCGGGAAATATATGAAAAACTGCTTTTGCCATGGCGGTGGACAGTGGTTCATTTTTAAGCATTGGTTGTCACCCCTTCCTTAAGAGATTTCTCAGCCATTTGTTTTCCTATTTCCAGAGCACGGAAATTGAGTTCTCTTAAATCCGGATTTTTTTCAAACTTGTAACCCAGCTTGCTTTCAAGTGCAGCTTTGGCGGCCTCAAATGTAACTACATTGGTCAGCCCTATAACTGCTCCCATTATAATAATGTTAAATACGCGGGGATGCAGTTCGTTGTTGGCGGTCTCTATCGCCGGCAGACCTATTATCTGTTTGGCCTCGGAAGGTAATTCGTCCTGGCCTACTTTAAAACCTGAATCATATACGTACAGGGTGTTCTGGTCGGAAAAGCCAATAGTTCTGTCTACGGCACGTTCACTTAAGGCTATGACCACATCAGCTTTATTGAATTTGGGAGCCCCTATTCTCTTGTCGCTGAATTGAATAAATGCGATTGATACTCCTCCGCGTTGTTCCAGGCCGAAATTGGGGATATATATAGTTTGTTTTCCTTCATTATATGCGGCTTCGGCCAGTATTTCAGCTATTGACTGTACTCCCTGCCCGCCTTCACCGGCCAGGGCAATCTTTATTAAAGACATTATTTATCCCCCTTTCCAAAGGGATTTTTAAGCTCTCCGACCGGATAATATTGTTCCATCTGGTCTTCCAGGAAGCTCCAGGTTTGCTTGGCGTTGGTGCGCCAGTTGGTCGGACAAGTGGATAACACTTCCACGAAGGAGAAGCCATTGCCTTCTATTTGATTGCGTAAAGCATTTTTAATGAAACGTTTCAGTTGTTTGTATTTGCTGACCGTAGCTCTGGCTACATATGCATTATCCGAAGTCAGGGCGGCTATGAATTCCGGCCCCTTGGTAGGATAACCGGTCTGCTCGACATCTCTTCCGTAAGGGGTAGTCTCGGTTTTTTGGCCGGGCAGGGTGGTAGGGGCCATCTGTCCGCCGGTCATACCATAGTTGGTGTTGTTCACCAGGATAAGGGTGACTTTTTCATTTCTGACCGCTGAATTTACCAGATGCTGCGATCCGATGGAATATCCGCCGCCATCTCCCATGTAACCTACACAAACCAGTTCCGGACGGGACCGCTTTATTCCCACCATGACCGGGGTGGTCCTCCCGTGATGGGTCTGAGTGGTGTCACAGGCAAAAAAGTTCCACGAAAGCAAGGAACAGCCTATATCACATCCGAATATGAGTTTATCCTGTATTTCCATTTCATCTATAACTTCGCCCAGTGCCTTCAACACAATGCCATGCCCACAACCAGGGCAGAATTTATGTGGCTTGGAAGGCAGATACCATGATTTAGGTGTTGCTGGTTCAATCATTTTCATGCCCCCCCTTTCTTACAAAATACTTTTGACTTTTTGAATAATGTCAAAATCTATAATTCCAACTGCCGGCATGAACAGGGTTTCCATATCTATGGTTTCTCCGTAAATCTCCTGGCGGGTCAAGCGGTAAAGCTGGCCATAGGCAGATTCTGCTACTAACAGTTTGCTGGCCCCGCTCTTTCTAATGACCTCGCGCAGTTGTTTTTCAGGAAATGGCCTTAAGGTAATCGGTCTGAAATACCCGGCCTTTATCCCCTGGGCGCGCAGCTCTTTGACTGCATCATCGGCGGCCCGGGATACTACCCCGTGGCTTAATATGATAATATCGGCATCCTCACACATTCTTTCTTCATATTCCACCAGTTCGGGGCTGATCGCCTCGTACTCAGCCGCAAACTTTAAGACTACTTCATTCAGTTCTTCTTCCAGGCTGTATATGTTGCAAAGATGGGCCGGCTCTCTATCTTGGCCAATCTTTCCTCCCAGACCTAGCAGCGGGTAGGTCGGGACCATTTCTATGCCCCGGTCCTCGGGATTGTACATTTCCAGGGGTTCTCTCATTTTGGCCTGATAGCCGTCGCCCAGTATGAATACCGGGAATCTGTATTTCCAGGCGGTGTTAAAGCCTTTTATAACATAATCATAAATCTCCTGATGAGTCGCGGTGGAGTAAACGATCCGGAAACCTTCGCCATTTCCTCCATAGGTGGTTAAGCCCACTTCCTGCTGGGAATAAACCACCGTTCCGGATGAGGGTCCCCCTCTTTGCTGAATAACAGCTACCAGGGGCAGCCGCATTCCTTCTGCCATCCCAAAAGGTTCTTGCATTAAAACATTGCCCGGTCCGGCAGTAGCTGTAAATGCCTTTTTACCGCTCTGGACTGAGCCGCAGACCGTAAATCCGGCTGATATCTCATCTTCAGTCTGTAAAAATCCTCTTCCGTATTTCGGTGCCAGTCGGGTCCAGTAATGCATAATTTCATTCTGCGGGGTAATCGGATATCCAAACATCATCTCTGCGCCGGCTGCAAGTGCTGCCCAGGCTGCAGTTTCGTTTCCTGTCATGAAAGCCTTTTTTTGTTCACCAATTACTTTTTGCATTTTGCTAAAACGCACCTCCTGTTCTTATAAAATTTATATTTTTTATAAATTCTTTACCACATGGCTGCGGGCATATAGCGGTCAATGTACTTGACCGGGACATCAATCTGCTGTTCCAGCTTAGGATCCTGCCATCTGCGGTCAACCGCCGCATAAGCAACAGGTATGTCAAGCTCAGCCGCTGCCCGGATTATCTGGTTGTTACCCAAAACAATCAATTCCGTCGTAGTTTGCTCCGCCAAATGCGTATTGGCTACAACGGCATCCACTCTGCCCAGACTGATAAGGTACTCTTTTATACGTTCAAGCGAATTGGTCATGGGTCTGGTATAATTAACCACCGCCATTATTTGCAATTCTTCAGACTCATAAGCTCCTTCCACCAGATTAAGTGTTCTGGCCCCGTTTACACCATAACCAATATCCATGATGATATCGCCTTCGTTCATCAAGGCCCAACGGGCTCGGGGATTAAGCATTGCGCCGGTTTCCCCCAGACCAAATGAATCTTCCTGGGTCTGACTGATGACTTTAAGTCCTTTTTCCTCCAGACTTTTACTTATTGGCCTTAACGTATAAAACGGCTCTACAGTATCAAGATCAACTATCGTAACCCGATGGCCGCGAGCTTTCAACTCTAGAGCGCGATTGATGGACAATTCACTTTTTCCGCTGGCATATTCTCCTACATATGCTTCTATAATTCTAGCTGCATGGTTTGAAAAAATTAAAACACCTCCGTAAACAGTGGTTCGGGTCAATGGAATTGTAATAAGTATAAAATAATTATGAAATGTGCGTCAATAATTATATTGTATACACTAAATATTACGCACATTTAGCAAATAGATGTCTTTTTTTTATTGGAGTCCTGTACATTGGGGTTTTACTTAATATGTATTTAATAGTTTCTTTATTTTTCGAGCAATTAATGCACTCGACTTAACAAAAAAATAACAGGGCCTTAACAACCCTGTAATTAGCAGATAATATTTTTACATCATAAGCAGCTTAAAACATATTACCAAAAGGATGCCCGGCACACCTAAAAATCCGGTTATGAGTACCGTTATCACATTAATCGGAATCGAAAAATCAAAATAAGCTCCTACATAATTGGTAAGCATGAGCAAAACGATCCCCACTGCTGAATTCAGCAGCAGCTTCCACAGCAGTTTGACCGGTTTTACCACCACCTGAGCCAATATGTACAATATCACCAAAAAAAACAGCGCCGCCATAATTAAATTTGCAGTTTCCATTTCACACACCCCCCATGTTATCCACTGCCCCGGCCTGTGTCCTTAATCGTAAGCGAATGCGAACATCCGTTGTGCCCGCAGGGTGCGTCCATTATAGTGGCCGGATTCTTGTTATTCCACTCGACTCCGCGGCGAAGCGATGTAAGGAATGTCCCCTGTCAGTTAAGAAAGGCTGTCCCTTAAATGGTGAGGACCTGACTTCCACCCGTAACTTCCCCTCCACGGTACCGGTCTAAAAGACTGCCGTCCGGTAATCCGGTTTGAGGTTTTGCGGTGCGGCAGCTTCCTGTTCCCGGATTTTTTTTATCATGTAATCATATCTTTTTTCCGCTGCCTTTAAAGTGTAGACCGCATATTCAACCATATCGGGTTCTGTTACCCAGTTTAATAATTCATGGGCCTGCTTCAATTCCGCACAGGCTTCCTGGGCCATCTGTTCCAAAGAATACTTTTCCGCCGGAATTACATCATGGTCTAAAACAAACCACCTCTGAATTGCTATCAGACATACATGCCATTTGCGCATTTGCTCACCTCTTAATGGAAAATTAATCCTGTATTGGTATTGCATTGTATGCCTGACCGGTTAAGAATATGCTAAAACTCTTTACGTCCCTCCAGTGCTCTCCTTAAAGTTATTTCATCGGTAAATTCTATCGCCCCTCCAACCGGAATACCATGGGCCAGCCGGGTAACTTTTACTCCCTGTTCCGCCGCAATACCTGCTATATAGCGGGACATTACTTCCCCATCTATATCCGGATTCAGGGCCAGGACCACCTCTTTGACGGTTCCGGCGGCGAGCTGGTCTGTAAAGGGCTTAATATCAATATTATCCAGCCGGCTATTATCGAGCAGATGAAACTGCCGGTTAAGTACGAAGTATTTACCCCGAAACCCGGTCCGGTCTATAGCGATGACATCACTGGCTTCTTCAGCTACACATATTACGGAAGAATCACGGTTTTCATCCCGGCAAATATTGCAGGGATCCACATCAGTAAGATATCCGCATTGGGAACAGGGAAAAATGTTATTGCGGGCTTTGAGGATAGCTTCCGCCAGTTGCTTTGCTTCCTGCGGGGGTTGTTTGATAATGTACAAGGCCAGACGCTGCGCTGATTTAGGACCAATGGTGGGCAGCTTTAACAGTTGGTCGATAAGATTCTCCAGTGGTTGAGCAAGTCTCACAGTATAGCCTCCTAAATATAAATGAAACAGCCTCTTATTTTAAAAAGCCCGCTCAATCGACGTACTCAGGTACGCCTCAATCCCGGGCTTTTCATAGCTTGATCTTTGCTGCGGTCATCCGCCTGCTTCTGGTTTAATTAGGAAATATAAAATCGTAGTCCGGCCTACAGGGCGATAGCCCTTCAGGCCGG
>DHSK01000178.1:7529-7768 GCA_002408445.1 Syntrophomonas sp. UBA5288 | reverse complement strand
ATAGCCCTTCAGGCCGGTGTAGATCATAACACGTAAACACCCGGCCCTGAAGCCCACTCCTAACGTCGGGGCTGTAGGACCTCCTACTAAACCATTAATGCGATTTTCATGGTTGTTTGTGGCCTGCGGCCATAGGGGTTAATACGAAAATACCGTTCTTGTCATTCTGAACATAGTGAAGAATCTTGCCGACATTCACGATTAACCGAGGGAAGATCCTTCGTTAACACTCAGGATGA
>DHSK01000178.1:0-7216 GCA_002408445.1 Syntrophomonas sp. UBA5288 | reverse complement strand
TCTACTACCTCAGGTTTAATTTTAATCTCCAGCAGCTGCTGTTTGCCGTTTATTTTAATGTTTACGGCACCTCCGCCGGCAGAGGTTTCCAGGACCTTTTCCTTTAGCTCTTCCTGCATTCTGGCTATCTGTTCCTGCACTTTTTTGGCCTGTTTGATCATGTTATTCATATTTGCGCCGCCGCCAGGGTTAAATTTCATTTTTCTAAACACCTCAATCCTTTATTTCTACTATGTCTTCACCAAAATATTCAATGGCTCTTTTAACAATAATATCATTATACTGGTTGTCATCCAAAAAAATAAATTGAATATCCAGATTCTTGCCAAAGATTTCTTTTACTACTCCCTCTACTATCTCCCGGTTGGGATTCTCCTCCAGTCTTTCTTTGTGAAATTTATAGCCTTTTTTAAAACCTATGTATAGAGAATCGCCCCGGGCGCCCAGCAGTTTGCCCTGGCAAAGCAGGGCATGGGTAGGTATTTTTACTTCTTTCACCCCGGCCAGAATCTTGTTCCAGGTTCCTTCCAGGGCATCTTTGCGTTCCTTCGGTTCAGGTGCTGCGGCGGCTTTTCTTTCGGGAGGCGCTTTTTTAGCTTCCTCATGCGGAGCAAACAAAGCGGTTATCTCCATAAAGCTCATTTCCAGCAGGAACTTCTGGCCTTCGCTGAATTTCAGTTTTTCCCCCGCACCCATTAAAACCTTCAGGGCTTTCATCAGATCGGATGGTGAAACCAGGTCTTTCTGCTGTTTTAAATACTTTTTACCGGTTTCACTGACATAGCTCATGAGAACGTCTTCCCCCAGCAGCCGGTAAAACATCAGGTCCCGTATATAGAGGGATGCTTCCCGGACTATCTGCAGGGCTTCCTTGCCTTCCACCAGGGCCTGGTTGAGAAGCCCGACAACTTCTGCAATCTCGTGGGTCAGGACCGCATTTATCAACCGGGCCATGAAGTTTTCATCGACCAGACCCAGTACCGACATGACATCCTGACCTGTTATTTTATGGCCTTTATAAGAATGGACCTGGTCCAGCAGGCTTAAGGCATCGCGCATGCCGCCATTGGCACGCCGGGCAATCAGGTCGCGGGCCGCTTCTTCCAGGTCGATATCATTGCTGTCTGCCACCTGTTGCAGTCTTTGGCTGATTTCGGCCAGGGTCAGCCGGCGGAAGTTGTAATTCTGACAGCGCGACAGGATGGTCGCCGGTATCTTCTGGGCTTCGGTGGTAGCCAGGATAAAGATTACCGAGTCAGGCGGTTCTTCCAGGGTTTTTAATAAAGCATTAAATGCTTCGGTGGTCAGCATGTGAACTTCATCGATAATATATACTTTTTTCTTGCCCTGAGCCGGCAGTATCCGGACCCGGGCCCTGAGATCCCTAATTTCATCGATGCCCCGGTTGGAAGCGGCATCGATTTCAATGACATCCATAAAATTGCTGTTATTGATGTCCCGGCAGGTGGAACACTGGTTACAGGGCTCACCTTCCACTACATTCTCGCAGTTTACCGCTTTGGCCAGAATCTTGGCGATACTGGTCTTGCCTGTACCCCTCGGGCCTGAAAAAAGATAGGCATGCGATAACTGTCCCGTTTTTACTGCATTGCGCAGGGCGGTAACGGTCTGCTCCTGCCCCACTACTTCATCAAAACGACCGGGGCGCCACACCCGGTACAAAGCCAGATACGCCATTGTGTTTGCCTCCTATTCACCGCGGATCAGTAAGATTCAGCTGCTGCATACGGTAATTATTCTGATTAACAGCCCATGCCCCAAGGACACAACCATTAATGAAAATAAGTATAGCGATAGGTTATGCCGGATTGGGGTATTAAGAACGCTTGCACCCCGGACTTACATTGGTGTATGCCGAAATGCTAATAGCTGCATTGATATTTTGGTTGATCAAGTTATGGGCGAACCATATAGAATCGCCTTTACCGGTGCTGCGCTAACCTTAACACCCCACCCCTGCATTTGTTCCCCTCTTATGCTCTACGTGTTTGTCATTATTAGGATCTGTGTTAATCATAATTAATCTGTGTCCTTCTGGGTTGAATTTTCGTATTAACGTGCGTTTTAACCCAGCTCCTGCAGGTCGGCCGCATTGGCAGGCTATGCCATCTGGAGCTTGCTCTGCCTAGCGCGGTTGTATAGTTTGAAATTATTTCGCTCCAGGGATGTTTATTCCCTTTTAATATAACAAAAAAAGCAGGATATATCCTGCCTGCTGATAAATAATATTATTTGCCGTGCACCTGGCCTGGGAACCACCCTCCGAGCGTTACCTGAACAGTTAACTCCATCCAGGCTCCCCTTCGTCACACAGGATTAGCCTCTTAGTGCTGCTTCCTTCCGGATCTGACACGGTTCAAAGCGTCCTGTTGCGAAGGACCCGAACTTCTCAGCCACTTATCCAGGCCAGACCTCACAGAGTAGAGCCTCGGTCCAGGAATTCAACCCTGCTGTAGCGGATTGCAGGTTACAGGGCTCCGCTATTTCCCCGTCTAGCACGGCAAAAATGATTTTAAATTGAACTTTTTTACTCGTTTGCTTATTGTACAATCTTTTGACTACTATTACAAGTCTCTAAAATATAGCAATAAAAGCTAATTTAACTACTCCGGCCTGGGCTTCCGCAGCATTTCCTGCTCTTTTTGGCCTAATATTCTCATCTCGGGCAGTAATACCAGCACGGTTATTAACGAAGCCACCACATCAGATATGGGCGATGCTATCCATACTCCTTCCAGTCCAAAAAAATGCGGCATAATGATCAGGGTGGGAATAAGCACTATCACCTGGCGCAGCATGCTCAGCATTAAAGCCTTAAAAGCCTTGCCAATGGCCTGGAAAAAATTAGCACTGACTATTTGCAGACCTACTATGGGCAAAGCCAGCAAGAAAATGCGCATTCCGTCAATGCCGATATCGATTAATTCCTCATCTGAGGTAAAAGCCCCCAATACCTGGGCAGGAAAAACCTCGGTTAAAACGAAGCCAAATGTAACAATACCGGTAGCCGCTATGATAGCCAGTTTGAGCGTCTTTTTTACCCGGCCGAACTCAAGTGCACCGTAATTATATCCTATTATAGGCTGTGCTCCCTGATTAATACCGAAAATCGGCATAAGAATAAACATGGTTATGGTATTTATTATCCCGAAGGCGCCGATAGCAGCATCTCCCCCGTATTGAGCCAGGCCCCGGTTATACAAAATATTTACCACACTGGCTATCAGCTGCATAAAGAAAGGGGCCATGCCAATAGCAAATATTCCTTTTAATATATTCATCTGCAATGCCATATTGCGTCCCCGCAGCTTCAAGACACTGGTTTTCCCCCGGAAATATAATAATACCCAGGTGGCGGAAACCGCCTGGGAAATAACCGTCGCTACGGCCGTACCCCTTAACCCGAATCCCAGCAGATATATAAAAATGAAATCCAGCACAATATTAATACCGGCATTGATAAGCATGACACCCATGGCTACGCGGGGATTGCCCTCGGCCCTGATTACCGCGCTCAGCCCGAAACTTAAATATTGAAATAATGACCCATAAAGAATAATACTGATAAATTGACGCGCATACGGCAAAGTCTTGGGACTGGCGCCAAAATGCGTCAGCAGCGGATTCAGGGTCAATAAAAATATACCGGAAACCACTACCGAAATGATCAATGACAGCATAAAGGCATTACCCAGAATTTTTTCCGCTTCTTCTTTCTTGTTCTCTCCCAGGCGAATCGATATTAAAGAACCGGACCCTACCCCGATCAGCATACCGAAGGCCATGATGACAAAAGAAATCGGCATGGTCAATGACATCCCGGCGATAGCATCGGCTCCGACCACATTGCCTACAAACAGACGATCAATTATGGTATATAAAGAGTTCGCCACCGTTCCGACAATAGCCGGAATCGAAAACTCCACCAGCAGCTTACCTACCGGCTTCTCTCCCAATACTCGTGTTTTATCTTCCATAAATAACTCCTAATGTATTAAGTTCATTTTGTAAATCTTATATATAATACCAGACTCACCGGTCAGTATAAAGCAAAACCTCCCTGGTAAAACTACTTGTTAAATAAGATACGTTAAAAAAGCAGGGCTCACCTAATACATTTGATTTTAACTGCTGTTAATTTCAATCTATTTAAACCCCTTTTGAAACTATAGGGTCTCATCACATTGACATTTAATCTCGATGAAAATTTTTAAATATAGACGGTATTTGCATATTTTATTGCTATACTTCCAATAACTCGCTTTTACTTAAAAATATGAAATTTTATCTTCTTTGACTTTATCTGACTATAGTAATAGTATACTAAGTGTAAGATAAATCTTAAAAAAATATGGAGGTGTTATTTATGTTCGACCTGGTTCCGTTCAGAAAAAATGTTAACAGTATTTTGCCCCGTAGTGATTATTTTGACCAGATGGTAAATAGCTTCTTCAACGATGACTGGATGAATTTCGCTAATGCTATGCACCAGAAGAGTTTTCAGGTGGATGTAAAGGAAAATGATGATACCGTTGTTATCGAGGCTGATTTGCCGGGTATCAAGAAAGATTCCATTGAACTTACTTATGATAATAATTACCTGACTATCTCCGCCCGCAGAGATGATTCCAAGGAAACCAAAGAAGAGAATTTCATGCGCAGAGAAAGATATTACGGAGAATTCCGCCGCAGTTTCTATCTGGATAATGTAGACCATGAAAAAATCAAGGCCAAATTCGACAACGGGGTGCTGGCCATCACTATTCCCAAAGAAACCCCGCAGCGTTTTAACAAGAAAATCGCTATAGATTAACAACCTTCCTCTTAAAGGGGATGCAGTCTTGGCACTGCATCCCCTTGTTTTTGCTTAAAAGGCCCCTTAAGCCCGAAAAAGGACCGGGCCGAAACTTTCCATTCCGGCCACGGTCCGCTGGCATACCCGCTTGCTTATTTGGAGGATAACACTTTATTCAAAAACTCTATGGTTCTGGGATTCCTGGGATTGGTAAACATGGCCGCCGGGGACGCTTCCTCCATGATGATCCCTTCATCCATGAAGATCACCCAGTCCGCGACATCCCTGGCAAATCCCATTTCATGGGTGACAACCACCATGGTCATCCCCATAGCTGCCAGTTCTTTCATGACCGACAAGACTTCTCCGACCATTTCCGGGTCCAGGGCTGAAGTAGGTTCATCAAAAAGCATGATATCCGGCTCCATGGCCAAAGCCCGGGCAATGGCCACCCGCTGCTGCTGACCGCCGGAAAGCTCCCTGGGCATGGCATCAGCTTTCTCCGACAGGCCCACCCGGTCCAAAAGCTCAATGGCCTTTTGTTCGATCTCGGCTTTGGTCTTTACTTTTAATTCGAGCGGTGCCATCATAACATTCTGTTTGGCAGTGAGATGCGGAAACAGATTGAACTGCTGGAAAACCATTCCGATATGTCTTCTGACCTTATTAATGTCCACGCCCGGATCAGTGATCATGATATCATCAACCATAATATCGCCCCCGGTCGGTTCCTCCAGCCGGTTGATGCATCTTAAGAAAGTCGACTTTCCTGAGCCGCTGGGCCCGATGACACAGACAACCTGCCCTTTATTTATTTCGAGGTTAATTCCTTTTAAGACTTCCAGTGCCCCAAAATCCTTGTAAAGGTCTTTGACCTTCATCTGTGCGGTCATATAGTCACCCTCCTCTCAACAGTCTTCGCTATTTGAGCAAGGATGGCAATCACAACAAAATAGAATAAAGCGACCCAGGTATACGTAGCAAAAGACTCCATAGAACGTCCGACATATATTTTAGCCTGATACATGATGTCAGCCAGACCGATGACCGAAATTAGAGAAGAATCCTTCAAAGTTATAATAAACTGGTTGACCAGGGCCGGCAGGCAGATGCGCAGGGCCTGCGGCAAAATCACCTTTTTCATGGCCTGTGCATGTGAAAGTCCCAGGCTTCTCGCTGCTTCCATCTGGCCCGGATTTACAGCAATGATCGCCCCCCGGAATATTTCCGACATATAAGCCCCGGCATTCAAAGTCAGCGTAACCAGTCCCGCCGTGAAAGGAGTAAACCTTAAATCGAATCCCAGGAACTGAAGCAGCTGCGGCAGTGCAAAATAAATATAAAAGACCTGAACCAACAGCGGAGTTCCCCTGATGATCGCAACATAAATTCTCGATACCCAGCGAACAGGTGCTTTTTTTGACATGTCCATGAAGCAGGAAAGCAAACCTAAAATAAAAGCCATTAGAAGTGACAGGGCTGTCACTTCTAATGTAATCCATAGACCTTGAAACAGCAGCGGATAAACTTCGCTGAAAACTCTACCTAAATCCATTATTCATTCCCCGTTATTTAGCAGAAATATATTTATCTAAGATTTCCTGATATTTTCCGTTTTCTTTGATATTTTTCAAACCGGCATTGAACTTATCCAGCAGTTCCGTATTTTTACCCTTCATGACTGCAAAACCGTAGGAGGATCCCTTTTCCATGTCGGTAACCATCTTCAGGCCATTGCCCTGAGCGATTCCGTAGCCCATGACCGGGTAATCTTCAAAACATGCCACCGAGTTTCCGGTTTTTACATCTTCATACATCATGGGAGATTCATCGAAATATACTAATTGAAAACTATACTTGTCTTTTATCGATTCTGCGAAAGTAGCACCTTCGGTTCCGGTTTTTACCGCGACTTTCTTGCCGGCCAGGTCCTGGTAGGATTTGATGGCATCACTGGATGCACTTACTGCCATGACTACGCCGGAATCATAGTACGGTTCCGAGAAATCATATTTCTTCTGACGTTCCGGGGTAATACTCATGCCCGCGATAACCGCATCGGTCTGATTGGATTCCAGTGCTGCCACTGCGGCATTAAATCCAAGCGGATCCAGTTCATACTTAAAATCTTGATCCTCGGAGATGGCTTTCAAAAGATCGATATCGATTCCAACATATTGTTTGTCTTGGTTCTGAAATTCAAATGGGGCAAAAGTTGTGTCCGTGGCGATTTTGTACACCTTGGAGGCCTCTTTGGAATCATCCTTCGAGCCTCCGCCGCATCCTGCCAGCAGACCGACCGACAGCAACAGGACCAACGCTAAACCTAGAACCTTCTTCATCAATTATTCCTCCCAGCTTTTATTTTTCATTAAGATAATATTATACATTAATATAGCT
>DHSK01000167.1:20297-23017 GCA_002408445.1 Syntrophomonas sp. UBA5288 | reverse complement strand
CCGTCCGGGGTGGTTTCGCCCGGTTTGATTTTTAGTTCCTGGCTTAGGGCGGTTTCGATTCTTTCGGAGCCGTTGACATGGCAGGCGGTGCCCTGGCAGAGCAGGATTACGTATTTGCCTACCGGTTTTAGGCGAAACTGGGTGTAGAAGGTGGCGACTCCATATACTTTGGCCGGTTTTACTTTTAGTTCTTGGGCTATATGCCGCAATACGGCGGTGGGCAGGTAGCCATAGAGGTCCTGCGCTTTTTGCAGTACGCTTACTAAGCTTCCGGCCTGTCCTTTATATTCTGCTAAAACTTCGCCCAAAAGGCTCAGATCCGCTTTTTCCTGCTTCTCTTTTTCTACCTTTATTTTCTCTTCAGAGCAGCATCCCACGCTGAACACCTCTCTCTGTTATATTTGTTTTTATATAAAATAAACCAGTTTATATTATTACTCTTCCTGGCGCGATATTCAACTCCCATTAATTAGAATATTAGACGCTGAATACGCTGAATATTATGAATGGCACTGAATTTTGTAAGTTTTAAACACCTAGAGAGCTTCACATCATAAGATTAACAATTACAGGGGGGGTGTTAAGGTTAGCGCAGCACCGGTAAAGGCGATTCTATATGGTTTGCACATAATTAGTCTACAAAAATATCAATGCAGCTGAAATATTTCAACATACACCAATGTAAGTCCGGGGTGCAAGCGTTCTTAATACCCCAACCCGGCATAATCTACCTCAGCGGATACTACAAGATAAAAAAACCTGGGCCAAAGTCCAGGAGTGCAAATTCTATTCAATTTAATTGGTTTTTTAAAACTGTCTATAGTATTTTCTTACGATCTGACACAGATGTAAAGTGGCCGCTGTCCCCCCTCCGGCCGTTTTCACCAGATCCATTGCAATTTGGTCCATTGCCTGTTCTTTAACTTTGCGGTCCGAAAGGTACATGGCAAGTAATCCTTCTACTACAGTCCTGGTAAAAGTCGTATCAGGCATGTTATCCGCCTCAGTTAAGGAGTTCTTGATAAAGAGCTGTAAACGTTCTTTCATTTCGAATTGATCTTTATAATAAAACGTAAAATTAAGATCTCCGCCCTGGCGATCCTCTTCCTGGTCGATTAAATAATCCAGCAAAATATGAAGTCCACAAATCCAGGGAAAGTAAATCTTCACCAAGTCCCTGCCGACAGCAGGACCGGTCTCATTTTTTGAAGCCATGGCAAACAGCGCAAAAATACCCAGGGTTGAACCGCTGGCAGCAGCAAATTCCTGCCATAGCATTTCGTGATAGGGCTTAAGGCAACTATTGGCCCACTCTATCAAAACCCCTTCTCTGCGTTCCAGGTCAATATGTTTATAGGCTTGCAGGCTTATGTATAACTGTGCCAAATGGATGGCATTATCTGAAACACTGCTGTAAGACGGCAATTGAGCCAGGCATTTCTGACACTCGTCCACCAGTTTGTCCATATAACCCCCGTCATCCTGGTAGGGATAATCACGATAATAATCATGTTTGACCGTTTCCGGGCTGAGTGCGTCCAGCAAAGAAGTATGTAATTGAAAGAAAGCTCTTTCATCTGTACAGTTGGCCCGGTCACAGAGATTATCCAAATAATCACACAAGGTTTGATAAGCTACTATCAGTTCCACCAGAATTTTTTCATGCCCGGTCCGTGGAGTTGAAAAAAAAGCTCCCCCCTGGCAATGAAACTTTTTATTTTGCAGACTGGACAAAGCCTGTTTACGCAATTCCGCGTTGGGACAGAGTGAGGCTTCCCATTCCCAATAGGCTAATAATTTTTCCACATATGGTATGGTCGAAAAAACATAATGAAACAGCAATTTACTCTGTTTCGTTCTATGTCGGGCATTTTTAAACCAGGGAGTTATGCTATCCTGCGAAACAAGTGTTTGTGCCATTAGTCAATGGCCTCCTGATTCCCTTTTTCCCCCCCCAGTTTAAGTTTATTGAAATAATCGTCCATAAGAAACCGCGCTAATTCTTCAAGCTGGTTGCGGGCTGAGCCGGGTGGTAAAATATGAAGATTATCCAACCCTTGGAGGAGAAATTGATGGGACCGGTTCACGGCATATTTAATAGCACCACAGTCTATCAGGATCTTGTTTATCTTTTGCAGGTTGGCCTCATCAAAGCTGCGTTTTTCAATGGTCTTGTGCAGCCATGGGCCCACTCCCGGTTTACGAAGAGCATAAATTACCGGCAGGGTAATGTTGCCCTGCACCAAATCATTCCCGACCGGTTTTCCCAGCCTGAGTGAGTCGGATACAAAATCCAATACATCATCCATAATTTGATAAGCATAACCCAGGTATAAGCCAAAATCCTCTATATGCCCAACTTCCTGCACCGGCATCGAACTGGCCAGGGCACCGGCCCTGCAGCTGGCAGCAAACAGACAGGCTGTTTTGCCAAAGGTTTTATCCAGGTATTCTTCTTCTGTTATATCAAGGTTGTGGGCCATTGACATTTGTTTTATTTCTCCGGCACACATTATGCGGATTGTCTCAGTAACGGTTGCCATAATATCCTGCAGTCCGTATCCATTGATAAGTTGAAATGCGGCTGCGAAGAGATAGTCACCGGTGAGTACACTGACCTGGTTCCCCCACATGCCATTTACGCTCTGTTTCCCCCTTCTTAGCAGGGACCGGTCTATGATATCATCATGAACCAGAGAAGCCATATGTATAAGTTCTAT
>DHSK01000167.1:17998-19985 GCA_002408445.1 Syntrophomonas sp. UBA5288 | reverse complement strand
TCCGGAGAGAACTGAAATAACATTACACCTACATCCGGGTTAATAATAATCACCCCTTTACAATCTACCTTTTACCTACTGTTATTATTTCCAACCATTTACAGTCTATACCATTAATGTTTGGCAAGTATTTTATTTTTTACCTGTTCGCGGGCAAAGTTTTCAATCTCGTCATTAAGATGATTTATTAAGGTAAGATTTTTGCGTTTTGCCATGCTGGTAATATACCAGTCGGCAACAGCAGGATTTTTGGGTAAAAAAGGTCCGTGCAAATAGGTACCGATCAGATTTTGGTATTTTATCCCTTCGGTTCCATCAACACCGTTGTTGCCCGATCCTTTAATTACCTTACCCAGTGGTCTGAGATCAGGGTTATCTAAAAAGGTCCGTCCGCCATGATTTTCAAACCCGACTACTTCAATTTTTTCATTTTCTATCTGGCATTCAATTAGTATATTCCCGATCAGCCTGGTGGGCTGCCCAATGGTATGGAAATCAAAAAAACCCAATCCATCCATTACGGTGCCGTCAATGGCGCGGTAGGAGGTTCCCAGCAACTGGTAAGCTCCGCAGATACATAAAACCGGTAATCCCTGCTCGATCATTTCTTTCAGTTTATCCGCCCGGGTCAGCAAATCCTGATAAACCAGCTCCTGTTCCCGGTCTGAACCACCGCCCATGAACAACATGTCCATATTGTCATAGTCTATCTCTTCCCGCAGTCGTATGGTTTTTATATTACATTTATAACCATACCATTCTATTCGTCTTTTGATACAGATAAGATTGCCCCTGTCTCCATATAAATTCATAAGGTCCGGATATATATGTACTATATTAAACTGGGCCAATTAAGTCACCTTCTTAAAACAGGTTATATTGTGCAAATCGTTGGATTTTATCAGCGATATTCACGCACTTTCGGCCGGGCTCCGATTCTTTTGCCGGTTCGGTGTTCCATCCTGGCCAGTATTTTACGGCATTCGAAAAGTGCCGTATAAGTGCTGAATATGTAGCTGACGTTACTGCTCAGTTTGACTGCTGTTTCAATCCCTTCCGCCAGTTTGGTCTTGATAATAATATCATCATTCTTAACTCCGGCGTATTTTACTCTGACTGCTATATCTCCACTGCGCAATCCGGAACAAATTACTTTGTTGATAGCGGCATCAGAATCAGCCACTACTTCCAGATTGGCATCCCATATCCAGGAAATATCGCGGCCGTCGGCAGCATTATCATTCAGGGCTATAAAAAGGTTCTTGGGATTATTGTCATTTAACAGCATGGCCAGAGACTGGTTTAAACCGGTGGGATTTTTGACCAGTACCAGTATTACCTTTTTCCCTTTGATATAAAAATTTTCCATGCGCCCGGCCCGGGGTTGAAACCGTGCCATGGCGGATTGAATAACTTTGCCGGGGACATTGAGCAAATGGCCTAAGGCCACCGCCGTTAATACGTTATAGGCATTATAGAATCCATTATAAGGACTAAATATCTCCAATTCGTTTACCGACATATTAATGGCGGGGGTGAGTAACAAATTGCCGGCGGTAAAATCAGCCGGAGGATTCTGGCTATGGCAGTAGGGACAGGAAAAGGTCCCTAATTGAGCATAATGATACCTGCTGTAAACCAGTTCTGTGCCGCAGAAAACACAGTATCTGCCCTCTCTGCTTTCACTGCTCTCCCAATTATCATAACGGCTGTCAGAAAAACGGTAGTAACAACATGTTAAACCGGTCTGTTTCTCAAAATGGGCCTGAAGCGGATCGTCGCCATTCAATAATAGTGTTATATTTGACCCGGTCACCGCATCTTTGATTATATTTATGGTGTGATCAAGTTCTCCGTAGCGGTCGAGCTGGTCGCGGAAGAAATTGGTCACTACCATATAATCATCTTTTATCTCTTTCAGTAATAGCGGTACATTGGCTTCATCTACTTCAAGCAAAGCATAATCAAATATACGCGTGCCGATGCA
>DHSK01000167.1:0-17754 GCA_002408445.1 Syntrophomonas sp. UBA5288 | reverse complement strand
GTAGTTTTTCCATTGGTTCCGGTAACAATGATGGTACTGGTCTGCACATTGTCTGCCAGCTCACTTAATATTCCCGGATAAATCCTTCGGGCCAGATGCCCGGGAAAATCACTCCCCTGGTTCCCCAGCCAGCGACTTAGATAGATAGCCATTTTTGCCAGTATAAGGGCAAGTATTTTACGAAATTTCAATTAGCAAGAACCTCCTTAAGTTGAAAGCACTAACTGAATAATAATCATAAAAAAAATCCGCGTCAATCCTTTAAAAGATCCGCGTTCTTCAGTATTAATCAAAATAAATAGGCCTGTTACACAGACCTATTGAGGTGGTTCTATTTATGACCCAAACCAGGAGCCTACATCGAGCAGCCGGTGATGGCGCCGCCGGCTGGAATGATTAAGAGTCAGGTAAATGTCTTCCAGCTTTTGAGCCATATTAGCGGACGATAGACTTTCGGCTTTCCGGCGTGCATTTAATTTTAAGCTCTGATACATCGCATCATCAGCCAGAACCTGACAGATGGCCCCGGCAAATTCATCCTGGTCGTAGCCGGTCAATATCCCATCTATCTTATTATCAACCATATCATTTACCCCGTTGGCACGTACGGCTACCACCGGAAGTCCTGCCGCCATCGCCTCTATCAAAACCAGGCCCTGGGTTTCAGTAACCGATGAAAATACGAACAGGTCAGCCGAATAATAAACGTTAATCAGATCATCGAAGGGCAGTGCACCGGTAAATACCACATCATGTTCCAAAGAGAGTCCCATTTCCTGAACCAATTTTTTCAGCTGTGCTTCCAGCGGCCCTTGAGCAGTTAATACCAGGGTGCAGGCTGAATTCTTTGCTTTCACCTGCGCAAAGGCCTGGATTAAAAACTCCAGGTTTTTCTCTTTGGTCAATCTACCTACAAAAAGCAGCACTTTATTATCCAGCGGTATATGGAAATTACGGTTAAGCCAGGAAGAATCCCCGCCGTTGAACTTTTCTATCGGTACTCCGGTGGGAATTACAGATATAGGGGTTCGTATATCATGGCGGTTTAACATTTCCTTTACTTCGGTGCCGGGAGCTATAATATGGTCACACTGGTTGCAAAAATTATTACTGTATTTTATGGTTACCTCTTTGGCCAATTCCTGTGCCACCGGAACATAATGGACATACTGGTCGTACATGGTATGATATGTAAACACCAGAGGCAGACGGTATCTGCGGGCATAATGCAGTCCCACCCGTCCCATAGTGAAAGGTGAATGGACATGAATCAAATCCAGATCAATTTTTTTCACCAGCAGATTCATGCCGGGATGTACCGGAATGGCCAGAGTATAGTCTGGATTGGTGGGTGATGGAAAAGAAAAAAAGCGATATACCCGGTCCTCTTTTTCGTTGTAATGAGGATAACTGGGAGCAAAAACATATATGTCATGACCCATTCGAGTCAATTCTTGCCTGAAGGTAGCTATGGAGGTTACGACTCCGCTGGTGTATGGTTTATAGCTATCGGTGAATATTCCGATTTTCATTCAAACACCCTCCTTCCTGCTTAACTCAGAGTTAAAGTAATTATATCATAGTGATGAGGTTCAACAGGTTGTCCGTCCATTAACAAAATCTCTATTGGTTATTTTGATATTGTTCTATAGCCTGGTTGGTTTTCTCCAGTTCAATTTGCAGCAATTCTGCCATCCCGGCTGTTTTTTCCCGTTTATACACCTCGGATGCATTGTCATCAAAATACTGGTCATATAAATTAATGGATTCTGCCCAAGGAGTCATTAAATCTTCACGAGTATTAGCCAGTACTTCTTCAATCTCCTGTTTCCGTGCAAGCAATCTTGTTAGATAATCCAATTCCTACACCTCATATCTTGCCTGGATTTTGAAAAATTACTCCACCGACATTTAATTCCCTCTGCACGATTTCAACGATATTAGCAATAAAACTTCCGATTATGGGCATATTTAATACTACTATTTTTTGCAGTATATATACTACGATCCCAGCCAGAATAGTAAACCCTATGGCAGACCCAAACCCCCGGGCTATACCGAGCAGGAAATTGATATAAAACAGACGGCGGGGATGTTCCAGCATTTCCAGATATTCAGCCAGGCGCATTTTTTGTATATTGGTACTTAATTCCTCTACCTTTTCTGCCAATTCCTCAACCACCTGATTTTGCTTGTCATCCGTTCCGGCCTCTTTGGTCAACCCCCATACCCCCCTGTCTAATTATTATTCCTTATTTTTTTAATTAAATACCTCATTGTGCAGTTAGTTATTCAAGGCATGAATCGGTGCGGGAATACGTCCCTGCCGGTTAACAAACTTCAAAGATGAGCGGGTATTAACTTTCATAACCGGAGCCTGCCCCAGCAGGCCACCGAAATGAACCATTTCTCCTTCGCCTTTCCCCGGTGCCGGTATGATACGGACAGCTGTAGTTTTGCGGTTTATCATGCCAATAGCTGCTTCATCGGCAATAATGGCGGCAATAGTTTCGGCCGGGGTATCTCCGGGAATAGCTATCATGTCCAGGCCAACTGAACATACGCAAGTCATGGCTTCGAGTTTTTCGATAGTCAGACTGCCCTGGTTAACCGCATCGATCATCCCGGCATCTTCACTCACCGGTATAAAAGCACCGGATAATCCGCCTACATAGGAAGACGCCATGGCGCCCCCTTTCTTAACCGCGTCATTCAACATGGCAAGTGCTGCCGTGGTACCCGGCGCACCTACATCTTCGAGACCCATGGCTTTTAAGATTTCAGCCACACTATCACCAATAGCCGGTGTCGGGGCCAGAGATAAATCAACTATCCCAAATGGTACACCGAGACGTTCTGATGCTACTCTTCCTACCAATTCGCCCATTCGGGTTATCTTAAAAGCAGTATTTTTAATTACATAGGCCAGCCGGCCCAGGTCATACTCGGGGTGTTTATTAATTTCATTCAATACTACCCCCGGGCCGCTTATTCCTATATTAATGACCGTTTCCGGTTCACCGACCCCATGAAATGCCCCGGCCATAAAAGGATTATCTTCAACCGCATTGCAAAATACCACCAGTTTGGCACACCCGAGTCCATCCCGGTCTGCGGTCAGTTCTGCCGTGTTTTTTATCGTTTTTCCCATTTTATACACGGCATCCATATTTATTCCGGCCTTGGTGGTTCCAACATTAACCGAAGAACATACCCTTTCCGTTACAGCCAGTGTCTCGGGTATGGCATCAATCAAGGAGATATCTCCCCGGCAAAATCCTTTATGCACCAGGGCGCTAAATCCACCTATAAAATTTACCCCGACTTCCGCAGCCGCTTTATCCAGAAAGATACCCAGCTTTTTCATATCATCCGGGTTCATACCGTCCCCGACCATCGCTAACGGTGTAACTGAAATACGTTTGTTTATTATGGGAATACCAAATTGTTTTTCGATATCCTCACCTACTTTAACCAGGTTTTGGGCATATTTTATAATCTTATCGTAGATTTTTTGCCCGGTAGTTTGGGCGTCTGCCCCTCTGCAATCCAGGATATTTATTCCCATGGTAATAGTTCTTATGTCCAAATTCTCCGTTTGCAGCATAGTAACGGTTTCCAGTATTTCGTCTTTACTAAAGCTAAAACCCATCGTTCTCCCGCTCCTTAAATAACAATTTTTAATCCGCTTTACGTCTATTGAGCAACAAGGGGAGATTTACTTAAGCAATCTCCCCTCAAATACGTTGCTTCCACTAACACGGAGACATTCCCAACTTCGGTTTGCATAGCAAACCTGAAAGGAAGGTGTGTCCCCAGCCTGAATAGCCAGACTCAACCTTATGGCAGCATATTTTATATACGATGCATGAACTTAAAAATATCCTCATGCTGAACATTGATCTCCAGGTGCATTTGCTCCCCTTTGGTTTTCAGAATATCTCTTAACTCTGCGATATCTATAGTACTGCCGGCACTATCCACCACCATAACCATGGTGAAAAATCCCTGCAAAATAGTCTGGCTGATATCGAGAATATTGATGTTGCTTTCAGCCAGTATAGCTGAAATACCGGCAATTATACCTACCTGGTCGCGTCCAATTACAGAAATTATAACTTTCTGGCTTTCTTCCATGCATGGAGCCTCCTTAGCTCTAATATTATTAAACTACCCCGGCACACCTGGAGCATAAAGTGGTATGTTCCGGGTCCTGCCCCACGGTAGGGCTTATTATCCAGCAGCGTTCACATTTATCTCCGCTGGCAGCCTCGACCGTTACCCATACCCCCGGTATTTCATCCAGGCCACGGGCAGTGGCCGGCCGTTTATCCTCTGCAGCCAGCTTAGCACTGGAGACTATAAAAATTTTGTCCATTTGCTCAATTTCAGACAATACTTTTAACCATTCATCGGTGGCATATATGGTTACACTGGCTCCCAGGGAATGTCCGATGACTTTACTGGTTCTGGCTTCTTCCAGAGCTTTAGTCACAACTTCGCGAACTTTTAATATCCGGTCGATTTTATCTTCCAATTCGTCATTAATCTTTGCTTCATCCGACCGGGGCCAGTCCAGTAATTGCACACTCTCCGGCTGGCCAGGCCGCTTCAGATACTTCCAGATTTCCTCCGTGGTAAAGGAGAGTACCGGAGTCAGCATCACTACCAGAGCCTGAATCAATTCGTAGAGAACGGTCTGAGCAGCCTTGCGTTCCGCTGACTCAGGCCTGGAACAATATAGCTTGTCTTTTAGAATATCGAAATAGATATTGCTAAGGTCGACGGTACAGAAGTTATGAATGGAGTGAAATACGACATGGAATTCATAATCTTCGTAGGCCTGACTCACCCGTTTTATCAGTTTATGCAGCTTGCTCAAAGCCCATTGGTCTAATTCGGTTAACTGCTCATAAGGGACATTATCCCGGTCAGGGTCAAAATCAAACAGATTGCCCAGTATGAACCGGCAGGTATTGCGTATTTTACGATAAGCCTCAGCCGTTTGCTTAATTATATTATGGGAAAGAGCCACATCATTGCGATAGTCAACTGACGACACCCATAATCTCAGGATATCGGCCCCCATATCAGCCGTAATTTTAAGCGGATCAATAACATTACCCAGTGATTTTGATTGTTTACGGCCCTGCTCGTCCACCACAAAGCCATGGGTCAATACCTGTTTATATGGTGCCTGACCGGTCACTGCGATCGAAGTTGATAAGGAAGAATTGAACCAGCCCCGGTGCTGATCACTGCCCTCCAGATACAAATCAGCCGGCCAGCTTACACTCTTATTATTTTTTAAAACGGCCATATGGCTGGAACCGGAATCGAACCATACATCCATGATATCAGTTTCTTTGCGGAAGCTGTGCGAGCCGCAATTTTCACAGCTGTAGCCTTCCGGCAGGAGTTCGGCGGCTTCCTTTTTGAACCAGACATCAGAGCCTTGTTCGCCAAACAGCCGGCTTACCCGGTTAATAGTTTCATCATTTATAATGCTATGTCCACATTCTTCACAGTAGAAAATAGGTATGGGCACACCCCAGGTACGCTGACGGGATATGCACCAATCGCCGCGGTCCCGAATCATATTGTAAATACGGTCACGTCCCCAGCTGGGTATCCATTTGACCCCATCAATAGCAGCCAATGCCTGTTCGCGGAACCCATCAATGGATGCAAACCACTGTTCCGTAGCCCGATATATAATCGGATGTTTGCAACGCCAGCAATAAGGATACTGGTGATTATAGGCTGCTTCCTTGAGCAGCATATCGCGTTCAGCCAGTTCTTTGATAACTTCTTTATTGGCCTTGTGCACATAAAGGCCTTTGAATTTACCTGCTTCTTCGGTAAAACATCCACTGTCGTCGATGGGTGAAATGACTTCCAGGTTATATTCCTTACCCACATAAAAATCATCTTCACCATGTCCGGGAGCAGTATGGACACAGCCGGTACCGGCCTCCAAAGTAACATGGCGGCCATTGATCACCAGCGAATCCCGTTCAAAAAATGGATGCCGGCAAACTGCCCGTTCGATATCTTTGCCTTTGAACTCTTTCAGCACTTTCCAGTCGGTCCATCCCAGTTCCGCTGCTACGGATTCCAGCAGTCCCTTGGCTATAACGTATTTTTCACTGCCGGTTTGGAGCAGCAGGTAATCAAAATCGGGATGAACACATATTCCGGTATTGGCAGGCAGAGTCCAGGGAGTGGTAGTCCAGATTACTACAAAAGCATCGGCAGGCAGAATACCTTTGCCGTCTTTTACCGGGAACTTGACATAAATTGAAGGCGATACTTTATCACCGTATTCCACTTCGGCCTCGGCCAGCGCAGTTTCACAATCACCACACCAGTAAACCGGTTTCAGGCCTTTATATATATAGCCCTTTTTCGCCATTTCACCGAAAACTTTAATCTGTGCCGCTTCAAATTCCGGTTTTAGAGTAAGATAGGGATTATCCCAATCGCCTCTTACTCCCAATCTTTGAAACTGTTCCCGCTGAATGCTTACATATTTAAGCGCATAATCACGGCAATAACGCCGGAAATCCACCACATCAGTCTTGTGGCGGTCAATGCCCAGGCTTTTGATAGCCTGTTGTTCGATAGGCAGTCCATGGGTATCCCAACCCGGTATGTAGGGCGCATCATAACCCTGCATGGAACGATGTTTGACAATGATATCCTTTAACACCTTGTTCAACGAATGTCCCAGATGTATATTACCATTGGCATAGGGAGGGCCGTCATGCAGTACAAATTTAGGTTTTCCCATATTCTTGGCCTGAATCCGACTGTATATGTCTATGTTCTCCCAGTGCTTCAATATTTCAGGTTCTTTATGGGGCAGATTTGCTCGCATGGGAAAATCCGTCTTGGGTAAATTCAGAGTTTCATCATATTTGCCTTTGGCCATTTAAAAACCACCTCATTAATTATTTAAATCTTTCACAAACATCCTAACAAAAATACCTTTCATCCCCAGGGACGAAAGGTATCCTTCCGCGGTACCACCCTAATAGCACTTTGTTTTGCAAAGCACCTCTTACAAGCTCTTAACGTGAGCAGCGTTTGCACCGGTACAGCCGGACAAAAGACTCCCGGGGCGATTTTCAAACAAAACGCCGTGCCCGGCTCACACCTTATCCGGACTCGCTGCCATACCGGCTTGTTTTATTTTACTAACCCGTTCATAGCCTGCTAACTATTTTTAATTAGAAACAGTTAAAAATCGCTATTATTGTAGCATATACCTATAGGCAAAACAACTCCGGATATGCAATTTTTGGTTAACGCCATAATTCGATACGCTGTACGGTTCAGGCTGATATAGCAGCTAAGACCGGTGCATACGTAATTTTCTATTCTATTATTTTCAAGCACCAAGCATTGATTACACATTGATGGCATTTTGGCTTGCGGGCATGACAAATTTCGCGTCCGTGGTAAATCAAGAGATGATGAGTTTCCCCCCATTTTTCGATTGGTATTAGTTCCTTGAGTTTGTCTTCGATAATTCTGGGATTGGCCGTTTCAACCAATCCCAGACGCCTGCTCACCCTGGCAACATGAGTATCCACACCCAATCCCGGTTTATCAAAGCCTACCGACATTATAACATTGGCACTTTTACGGCCAACCCCGGGCAAACGAAGCAAGAGGTCAAAATCCTCCGGTACCTCTCCGGCGTATTCTTCCACCAATACCTGAGCCAATTTTTGAATGTTTCTGGCTTTAGTATGATACAATCCCACTCCTCTAATATCCTGCTCCAGCTCTTCCAGATTTGATTCCGCCAGCTGGAAGGGTGTGGGATATTTTGCAAATAATTGGGCTGTAACCCGATTAACCTGGGCATCCGTACTCTGAGCCGAAAGCACCACCGCCACCACCAGTTGAAAAACCGATTTAAAATCCAACCTGGTTTCGGCCCCGGGATACTCCTGCTCCAGAACATCTATAATCTTACGGCACAATGCTTTTTTATCCATATATTATCTCCACAAAAGACCCCGCCGCTCCTGTAGCTCTGCTTTCACCAGCATGCCCCACATTTGAGTTACCTTCTATTTATAATACCTTGCTCAGGAAAGACTTGGTCCTGGGATTGGTGGGATTATCAAATATCTGAGCCGGTGAGCCTTCTTCCATTATTATACCCTCATCCATGAATAAAACCCGGTGTCCTACTTCACGGGCAAACCCCATCTCATGTGTTACCACCATCATGGTCATGCCCTCATGAGCCAGAGCTTTCATAACTTCCAGCACTTCTCCCACCATCTCGGGATCAAGGGCCGAGGTTGGTTCATCAAACAGCATTACTTTGGGCTGCATGGCCAGAGCCCGGGCGATGGCAACCCGCTGCTTCTGCCCGCCTGACAACTGACTGGGGAAGGCATTGGCCTTATCCAGCAGACCTACCTTGCGCAGCAATTCTTGAGCTACCTCATTAGCCTTATCTTTGGGCATACCTTTAATTTTAACCGGAGCCAGGGTGAGATTTTCCAAAACGGTTTTATGCGGGAAAAGATTAAAATGCTGAAAAACCATACCAACCTGCATGCGAATCTTATTAATGTCGATTTTGGGAGAAGTGACTTCCTCCCCGTCAATAAAGATTTGCCCGGAATTGACCATCTCCAGTTGATTGACACAACGCAGCAAAGTACTTTTACCGGAACCGCTCGGACCAATTACACAAACAACTTCACGAGGGGCTACATGCGAGTTGATACCTTTAAGTACTTCGAGTTTCCCAAAACTTTTATGCACATTCTTGATTTCAATCACTCGGTAGCCAGCCTCCTTTCAACCACATCTCCAAAGACCGATAACATTTTGGTAATGATAAAATAAATCACGGCAACCGATCCCCAAACCCAGGTGGCTTCGTAGGTGGTGGCAAAAACCAGATCGGCCCGGTAAGTTAATTCTGCTGCCGCAATCATGGATAACAGCGAGGTATCCTTCAGCAAGGCAATGAATTCATTAATAAGCGGTGGGATAACGATCTTAAAAGCCTGCGGCAAAATAACATACCGCATGGCCTTTTGATTATTCATCCCCAGTGACCGCGCCGCTTCCATCTGCCCTTTATCCACCGCCTGGATTCCCGCCCGTACAATTTCCGCAATATAGGCACCACTATTTAAAGAACAGGCAATAATAGCAGAACTGAACGGACCATTATCAAAAATCATGGGCAAAATACCAAAATACAGCAGAAGAATCTGAACAAAAAGTGGTGTTCCTCGGAAAAAGTCAATATAAGCGGTAGCAACTGCATACAGGATTTTGCTTTTAGATAATTTCATAAGTCCGGCAAACAGGCCTATTACCATTCCAAGAGCGACCGACAGAGCCGTAATTTCGATGGTCACCAATGCTCCACTTAGAAAATCGGGTAAGTTATTTATGACCACCTTGAAGCCATTGATTGCCCAAAGCGCATCAAATACCTGATTGGCAAAAATTAAATGCATGGTTAGTTAACTCCCTTAACAAGCAAAAGCGCGAGTCTTAGCCCACGCTTTTTGGACTTTTAATTTGTTTAAAGATCAGGATTTAATCCATTTATCATGTATTTCCTGATATTTCCCGTTTTCTTTCAGTTTTTTCAAGCCATCATTCAGCATGTTCTTGATGGTATCATTTCCTTTTTTAACCCCGATGCCATAATGATCATCGGCCTGAAATACCTCTCCCACCGTTTTGACTTGGGCATCTTTGGTAGTTTGCATATAATTCAGGGTAACCGCCTGATCATTTACAACTGCGTCGATTCCGCCCTTTTGCAGTTCCATAAAGGCAACTCCGACATCATCAAAATTCTTGACGGTTGTGGTTGGGTCTTCCTTTTTAACATTTTCACAGGCGTTGGCACCGATAGTTCCAGTCTGAGCGCCGATGCTTTTACCTTTCAGGTCGGCCAGACCCTTGATGGTATTGTTTTCACTCTTGACGGCTACAATCAAACCTGCATCAAAATAGGGATCACTGAAATCAATGCTGTCCAATCTCTCCGGTGTAATTGACATTCCCGCAATAGCACAATCAATTTTACCGGTTTGAAGTGCTGGAATCAAGGCCTTGAAATCCATATGTTTAATTTCTACTTCATACCCTTCCACTTCTCCAATGGCACGAATCAAATCCATGTCAAAACCGACTTTTTCATTGTTTTCAATCGCTTCAAAAGGCGGGAATGTAGCATTGGTACCTACAACGAGTTTTTTTGCTGCGTTATTAGCAGCGTCATCCTTTTTATCCGCAGCCTGTCCGCCACAGCCGGCCATAGCAGCTAGCAATCCGAAGACTAACATTCCAACCAGCAACAACTTTACGGTCTTCTTCATTTATCCCTCACTCCTCAATTTATTAATAATAATATTCATCTTTTATAATTATACTGATTGATGTATAAATGAACAATGTTTATTTGTCAGTAGATAGGATATTATTGAAGAATAATAAACAGCACCAACGGTACGATGAAAGAAAGGATAACCCCATTAAAAAATGCCACCAGGGTATATTTTTCAGGCAAACTTTCTCTCATGACAGTGAGGGTAGTATCCATAGTTGAGGTTGCACCCATTGCTATCGGTGCCATATTGGAATAACGGGCAATGATGGGGGCAAAGAAAAATGTGAGTATTTCCCGCATAAAGTTACTAATAAAGGCAATTAAACCAATATTAAGTCCGGCCCGGTCAGTAATCATGGCTGTAGCCAGTGAATAATAGGTCATACCTCCTCCAATGGCAGCCGACCACTTCAGGTTTTGTCCGCTCAGATAACCTGCTATAATCCCACCCAGCACGCTTCCTATCGTAATCAGAATAGGTAAAATACCATAAATATATAGAGATTTTTTGCTGCTGGCCAGTCTTTTCAAGGCAAAACGCATGGTTATACCAATACCTATATATATTGCTACCAGGGCAGATTCTATTATGTAATGAGTAATCTGTGCCGAAAGCAGATCGGTTTGCCGCCCGATAACTATACCAAAAAACAGGCAGATTATAACCAGAGTAATAAATTTATACTCTTCTCCGACATCCTTATTTTTAGATCCGGCATGAGCATAGGTGTATCCTTTGAGAAAGCGCTTTTCCCAGATCAATACCAGACAAATACTTACCAAACAGGTAAAAAAACAATATAGCAGTGACTCAAATCCGAGCCGGGGAATTGCATTTAAAAGCTTCTGGTCACTGCCGACATTAACCCCCATGCCTGCTAAAAGTATGACCAGGCCGAATCGAATCAGGCCATCCGCCCATTTTTTTAATTGCTTCGATAATATAAATCCGACCAGCAGAAAGGCAAACGGTAAGGACATACCTATAAAATACCTCCATAAAATTACGACTCAATATTATATTTTGACCTTTTCCCAGGATAATGTTGCAACCGAATTATTGTAAAAAAACCAGCCGGCTCAGAACGTCAAAGAAGCCCAAGAGCTGCGTTATTAAGGGAAGATCGTTCAATCAACGTACTCATGTACGCCTCAATCACGGTCTTCCTTTAATGCCTTGCCCTTGGGCTTAAACTCTCAAATACCGGCTTGTTTTATGAAAGTTTCTTTATTTAATCCTGCTATCTGTATTAATTTGCTGGTGCTGGTTTCACCTCGAACAATGGTTATACTTTTTTTAGGAACGTTAAAAGTTTTTGACAACAGGTTGATCAAGGCTTGATTAGCCTTGCCGTCCACCGGCGGTGAATTTAACCGTACTTTCATGACCCCTTCCACCGCTCCGGTTATCTGATTCTGAGAGGCTCGGGGCTGAACCTTTACTTCAAACCGTATCCCATTTTCATATTCCGACACTTTGAGCATTGATTTCATCCTTAAGCGATACTTTTTCCATACCTTCCAATAATTCTTTGAAATCTCGTCCGTAAAAGAACTCCGATAGCTCGTCGATCTTCTGCTGATTTTTGCCTAACAAATCAATTTGACCATTGAGCTGGGCTTTAAGTTCAACATTAAATATGTTTAAGCGTTTCAGAACATCCTGATATACAGAGAGAATCTGGGTTATCTTTTGTTTGGCTTCTTTGAGATAGAGGTCGGCCTCATGGCGCGCATTGGTTTTAAATTCTTCGGCCGTCTGCTGGGCCAGAATCAAGCTGTTATTCATAGTTTCTTCCATTTTGCGGTACTTATCCAGTTCATATTGAACCTGCTGAATATTCTCCTTGAGTCTGGCATTTTCGCTGTACATGTTTTCATAATCTACGGCTATACGCGCTAAAAAATTCTTTACCTCATCTTCATCATAGCCTCGAATTTTTTTCCGAAACTGTTGATTTCTGATTTCCATACCTGTAATCATAATGAGTCCCCCTGCCCAATCAATTTATAATAAATTTGATTAACCTTCCATGTTAGCAGCATGCAACTATTTCTATGAGGTAGATTATGCCGGGATTGGGGTATTAAGAACTTCGCATTAACTATTTCAACTGAGTGCGGGTTATAAACGGTCTGTCAGTGAGACCTGCCGGTATTAGTTGCAACAGGCGCTGATAATTTCCGTGCTGCCGCCATACTCCGTGCTCAATATTATCTAATGCATCGGCATATATTGCCACTATTTCTTCCAGTATATCAGGATTATAGTATTGGCCTTCAATCGTAAAGCATTTTATACCCATATCGGCCAGTGCCGGTAGGTGCATCAAAAGACATAGTTCATAGGGGTAATACAGATAATTGCGACAATTGCTATCTGATTTCAGGTTGTATTTTTGGCCTTGTTCATCCAGCAGCGCATACTCACCCCGGGTACAAAAGCCGGCACACTTTTCGTCCTGGTTCTTGAAGGACCCGGCCAGGCATAGATCAGTAACCATTCCGCAGATAGGTCCCTGAACCATTAATTGAAGTTCTGCTCTATCTTCCAGCAAGCCGTTCACCTGGCTTGCGTCCAGCTCATAAGGCATAACCAATCTTTTAACACCGCACCTCTTAATGTCCCGGAAGGCTTTGGAATTAGTAATATTAAGGCCCGGTCCTGCCCAGTATTCCTGGTCCGGCCATAAGTTTCGCCAATAATGCAGGCTGCCATAATCATTAACAATCAGCCCGTCTGCTGTTTGGGTTCGTGTCTTGCCATACTTTTCGAAAACAGGCCAATCATCTTCCGTCAATACCCCGGGCGTTTCCAGATAGACTTTTTGTCCGTTGGCCCGGGCCGCTTGCACAGCCTCCTCCAGCAGTTCAGATCCCCATTTACTGCCGTTTTGGCGGAATACCTCCAGCGCCAGAATAACATTGTCAACCCCATGCCCCTTTAATCTTTGCAGCGCATCCATATTAGCCACCTTAACCGTAAGCTCCGCTGTGGCAACCGGGATATCATCAGGCAAGGCATAGTCATCTTCAACCAATCGGTGGAGTTTAACCGGAGCCGTATCAAAATAGGGTTCGCGTTCACCGGTCATTCCGATTGATTTCAAAGACGGCCTGCTCAGGAAATGGCCGGTGGTATAATCCCGCACCCGGGATTCCGTCAGTTCATCCATTGCTGCTAAATCAGTTTGGTAGTCCTGCGGGTTTTCGATCAGACGGTCCATGGCTCTGCGGTAGTGTGTAATCAGAGGAATAAGATAATCGGTGTTTTTCATGCGTCCTTCTATTTTAAAGGACGTGACCCCGGCCCGCACCATTTCAGCCAGGTAGGGGTATACACATAAATCATTGTTGGACAAATAGTTTTTGAAACGGTCATCGCTTTCTTTCCTATGCAACTGGTATTTCCAGCGGCATGGTTTCTTGCAACTGCCGCGATTGCCGCTCTGACCGAATAAAAGCTGGCTCATGTAGCAGTGGCCGGTGTGAGCTACACATAATTCCCCGTGCGCAAAAAACTCGATGCCCAGCCTGGAACCTTCATGAATCCTGGTTATTTCCCGCAGGCTTAAGTTCTTGGATAGAACAACGCGTTCAAAGCCCTTTTCTTCCAGGTATTTAACACTGGCCAAGTTCGCAATTCCCATCTGGACACTGGCATGCAAAGGAATGGAAATGTTCATTTCCCGGAACATTTCCACCATAGCCATGTCCTGTACGATTAATGCATCGACCTTGATACTGTTAAGGAAAAATAGATATTCTTTCAGTTCTGCCAGTTCATAATCAAAATACAGATTATTAACGGTTACATAAATTTTTTTATTTCGCTCATGTAAAAATTCGGCGGCTCTTTTCAGTTCCTCATTGGTAAAGTTAAAGCCAGGCCTGATTATACGCATGTTGAATTTTTTGCCACCCAGATATACCGCATCCGCACCTGCGGCAGCTACACTCTCCAATACATCCCACTTACCTGCCGGTGCCAGCAGTTCTAATTTGTTTTCCAACATAACAGGTCTCCTATATTACAGAAACAGCAAAAGCAACCGCATTACTATGCGGCGCACCAGTTCCACTGCCAGCACCGCAATGATAGGCGAAAAATCGATCATCCCGGCCGTTGGTATAATCTTTCTAAATGGGGCCATTACCCATTCAGTCACATCATATATAAATCTTATTATGGGCTGGTAGGGATCATGTCGGACAAATGACAGAACACACCTGATTATGATCAACCATACCAGAACTTCAAATACTAAATCTACCAGTTGTACAATTTGGTAAGAACCCAATCGGTTATCCTCCCTCAAATTAATGTTGGCCCAGTTCGATTGATTTCTCCCGGGCTTTCTCTACCGCGTTAAAAAAGGCCTTGCGCAGACCGTTTTCTTCCAATTGGCGTACGGCGGCAATGGTAGTGCCTCCGGGAGAGCAAACCTGTGCCTTAAGCACAGCCGGATGCTCCCCGGTCTTTTCCAGCATAGTCATACTGCCCTTGATAGTATGAATAACCAGCTGTCGGGCCATTTCTGAACTTAGACCCGCCTGAACACCGGCATCAATCATGGCTTCCGCCACCAGATAGGCATAAGCCGGTCCGCTGCCTGATACAGCCGTAACCGCATCCATGTAACTCTCATCAATCAGCACGGTTATTCCTACACTATCGAGCATCTGTTGAACCAAAGCCAGATGATTGGCTCCCGCATTTTGCCCCGCGCTGATGGCGGACGCACCTTCACCTACCAGACAGGGTGTATTCGGCATAACTCTTACTACCGGTATTTCCACACCCAGTTTCTGTTCGATGGCCAACGTTGAAATACCTGCCGCGATAGAAATCAGAAGTTTGGACTCGTTCCAGGCACCTCCGGTCTCGTCGAGTATGGTATTTACCATGCCGGGTTTTACCGCCAGCAGTATAACATCAGAAGTAACTACAGTGTCATAATTATTTCCTGCTTGCGCTCCAAATTCGCGGGCAAAAAGTCCGGTCCGATCTGGATCTGGATCACTGACCCGAATCCCTGCATAATTTTCACCGGCATCTTCATATATGCCTTTTACCAGAGCATAGGCCATACGTCCACATCCGATTATGCCCAGTACCGGTTTCACTATTTTTCACCCCCGAGGGGCTTGCTCACCATTCCCGTTTTGCGCATCAGCATACGATGGTCTTTGGATATTTCAACATTGCTGGGGGTAAAGATAAACATATTGTTGCCCAGTTGCTGACTGTTCCCCTCCAAAGCATAGGTCGTCCCACTGATAAAATCAATAATTTTTTGGGATACTTCCGGTGCAGTATGTTCAAAGTTGAGTATTATTTGCTTACGATTTTTAAGATGGTCAGCCAGTACCTGTACCTCATCAAAGGTTTCCGGTTCACATACTACTACTTTGAAATTTTTATTGGTGCTGATGCTGACCACGTTGGCCAGGGTACGCTTATTGTCTACCGAAGATGATTCCGGAAGTTCCACAATTTCTTCCTTCACCTCCGATTGCACCCCAAACCATGTCCATACATTGTCCATAAACCCCACTATACTTTCCTCCTTTCCAGCATAAAAAGATCAATTGTTATGCCTGAAGATTGCACTTCCTATTCTAACTATATTGGAGCCCTCTTGAACAGCTATCTCATAGTCCTGGGACATGCCCATGGACAAGAAATCCATTTCTACATTTTTAAACTTTTTATTCGCGGCACTGCGTTTAAGCTCATAAAGTTCGCGGAAAACCGGTCTGGTTTCCTCAGAATTTTCAACCTCCGGAGCAATAGTCATCAGACCCTTAATCCGTAGAGCCTTTAATTCTCCCACCGAATCAAGAAAAGATTCTACTTCATTGGGATTAACCCCTGCTTTTTGCTGCTCTCCGGATACATTGACCTGTAATAATACCGGTGCATACAAACCTGCCTGCTGGTACCTCTTATTAATTTCTTCAGCCAGATGCCAGCTGTCCATAGAGTGAATCAAAACTACTTTTCCGACAATATCCTTAACTTTATTAGTTTGCAGACGGCCGATGAGATGCCACTTGGCCTGAGGTATATGCGGTATTTTGCGGTTCAGTTCCTGAACCCGGTTTTCTCCCAAATCTTCGACTCCAGCTTCATAACACTCCCGGGCTGCATCATAATCTACCGTTTTGGTAACCGCCACCAGTTTGATACCGGACTCGTCGCGTCCGCTGAGGCAAGCCGCATTCTTAATTTGCTGTCTTATTTGATTAATATTGTAAACTATAGTGTCGATTGATTACATCCCCTTTTTATTACCTATGGTCCGGCATTCACCACGACCATCTCATTATTATCCAAACCTTTCACTAATGCCAGGCTATTCTGCTTTTCGAGAATTTTAACCGGTTTAAAATAAATTTCTTCGTCTTTAATACAATATACTCCTTTTTCTTCGTCCTTAATCTTGAGCGCTTGGGCGGGAATAATGATTCCTTCTTTATGATCAAATACTATGGTTAAAGCAATATTACGATATTTAGTCAGTAACTGATTATATTCCTGGCACTTTAAATATAAATAGTATTGATGGTCCAAATACTGAATTTTTTGTACCCGGGCTTGGCCCAATTCAACGTCTTTATAGCGCAGTACCAGATTATCATCTTTATGAATCACTTGGGGAGATTTTTCGGATATGTGTACCAGCATTTCAGCCGGTTTAATATTATTTATGATTTTGAATACGGGGTCACCCTCATAATAATGTCCGTCCTGTCCATAAACTTTAATCTGATATTCAAAAGTATCCGGTCCGGGTTCGATGAGGGAAGTATTTTCAAATACTTTTTCCAGACCATCGGTATGCTGAGTATATATCCCGGTAGCAGGAACGTTTACTGTCACCCGATTACCATTCACCGGGACAAAACTGCCCGCTTCAGAACCATTCCGGACCTTTTCACCTTCATATATGGAGTTTTCAAAATATCCTTCACCAGGCGCATAATAAGTTTTTTCATCATTCAGAATGACAGCATCCGCCTGACAGGTCTTTTCCATAAACCCCGTCCTGGCTTCAACTATCTCACGATTATGCCTGGTAATGCTTTCTACCGTACGATGGTAGATTTGAACTATCAAAAATATAATTACCAGACTCAGACCGGCAATAATTATCCATTTAAGTATCCGCCTGCTTTTTTCACGCCTGTGCAATCTCTCCTGCCGACTTAACAAACTTCTCCCCCCGATTATTCTCAACAGGTGTACAAAATTCAGCTTATACCGTTAAAAATGTTACCCCAAAAGTAGAACCCTTGCCAATATTACTTTCCACGAATACATCGCCACCATGAGATTCTACAATATGTTTGACGATAGCCAG
>DHSK01000171.1:22395-44902 GCA_002408445.1 Syntrophomonas sp. UBA5288 | reverse complement strand
AATTCGGTTTCCGGCCGCGGGATAAGCACCTGTGGGTTGACCTTAAAAAGCAAAGACATAAATTCCTTTTGTCCGGTTATATAAGCCAGCGGTTCCTGCTTAACCCGGCGGATAATCAGTTGTTTGTATTTATCTCTTTCCTCCTGATTAAGAGGAATATCATAATTCGCATATAGAAAAACCCGGTCTTTTTGTAACGCATGGGCCAGTAGCAGGTCCGCTTCCAATCGTGGTTCCTGTATACCCCTATCCGCAAAGTACCGGGTGGTCCATTCCAGTATATTTTTTATGTTCCAATCCCTCTGCATTACTCCACCTTTTTTAAACGCTCGGTCTGGTCATTAAGTATGAGGGCATCAATAATTTCATCCATCTGCCCTTGCAGAATGCTGTCCAGTTTGTGCAGGGTCAGATTTATACGATGGTCGCTTACCCTGCCCTGGGGAAAATTGTAAGTCCGGATGCGCTCACTGCGGTCCCCGGTGCCGATCTGGCTTTTACGGGTACCGGCCATTTCAGCATTTTGTTCTGCTTCCAACACATCTTTTAAGCGTGCCCGCAGTACTCTTAACGCTTTGGCCTTGTTTTTATGCTGGGATTTTTCATCCTGACAGGTGACTACCAGTCCGGTAGGTACATGGGTGATCCGGACCGCCGACTGGGTGGTATTTACACACTGGCCGCCCGGTCCGCTGGCACAATAGACATCTATTCTGATTTCATTGGGGTCAATGTCCACTTCCACCTCTTCGGCTTCCGGCAAAACTGCTACGGTAGCGGCAGAAGTATGGATCCTGCCCCCTGATTCCGTTACCGGAATACGCTGCACCCGGTGCACACCGGATTCATATTTGAGGCGGCTGTACACGCCGACTCCATCTACTTCGAAAGTCAGTTCCTTGATTCCCCCGATATCGGTATAATGGGAATCCATTATATCAATCTTCCAGCCCCGCATTTCAGCATAACGTGAATACATCCGGAACAGGTCATTGGCAAACAAGGCTGCTTCATCGCCTCCGGTCCCGGCCCGGATTTCCATAATAACACTCTTGTCATCATCAGGGTCACGGGGCAGGAGCAGTATCTTAAGTTCTTGCTCCAGTACTGTTTTGCGTTCCTGCTGGTCGCTTAATTCCTGCTCCAGCATTTCTTTGAATTCGCTTTCCTGCTCTTCCTGCAGCATCTCATGCGCATCTTCAATTTGCTGGACCGTATCAGTATATTCCCGGTATTTTTCGACCAGGGGAGCCAGGTCGGAATGGGCCTTGGCATATTTCTGGTACTGGTTTTGATCCGCGATAATTTCGGGTTGGCTTAAGAGCTGGGTAAGCTCATTATATTTATCGGCTATATTTTGAAGCTTGGATAACATCCTGAGTCCTCCTAAATTAGACTTTAAGCGTAAATTTGACTTCTGCTGTTCGGGTGGTTTTATGTCAAGTTGACTCGCAGGGAGCGAGACAATCAGGTTCTTCCAATTCTTTTTCGGCCGCCGCTTCATTTTGCAGTACAGTCTTCAGGGCGGTTATGGCCACCTCCAGCTGGCTGTCGTCCGGCTCCCGGGTAGTAAGCTTCTGCAGCCAGAGACCCGGAGCTATAATGAGCCGGGCCCAGCGGTTATGGTAATATTTACCCGAAAATTTGATAAATTCGTAGCCCAGTCCCGCCACTATGGGCAGAACCGCTATACGCGACCATATGCGGTAGAATAAAGACCCCTCTCCCAACAAGGCAAAAACCAGAATCGATACCAGCATAACAATCAGGAGAAAACTGGTTCCGCAGCGGGGATGCAGGGTGGAGTGGCAGCGGGCATTTTCGGGTATAAGTTCTTCCCCCGCTTCATAGGTAAATATGGTCTTGTGCTCCGCCCCATGATACATAAAAACCCGTTCTATTTCCTGCATGCGGGAAATTGCATAAACATAGGCCAAGAAGAATATTATCCGGAGAACTCCCTCGACCAGGTTCTGGGTCACAACTCCGCCTAAAAAACGGCTGGTATAATGAACTATTCCGGTAGGCAGTGCTACAAAAAGAACTATGGTCAAAATGAAAGCCACCAGACCGGTAATAAATATTTCCCTTGCGCTCAGTTCCTCTTCTTCTTCTCCCATGGACATGTTGGCGGATTTATTTAAGGTACGGACCCCTACCACCAGCGAATCAATGAGCATATAAGTACCACGCACCAGCGGCCAGCGGAGGAATGGATAGCGCTGATTCAGGGTGCTGTTCGGTTCGGTCTCAACCACCATGCTGCCGTCAGGTTTCCGGACTGCCACCGCACTGCATTCCGGTCCTCTCATCATTACGCCTTCAATAACAGCCATTCCGCCATACTGAAACGTCTTGCCCATTTAATCACCTGATTTCCTGTTAAAACTTTAAATACTTCCTCTTAAGAAAAATAGCAGAGACATTTGCTCTGCTATCCGTTAGTTAAGACCGTACTTCTTCTTGAACTTATCTACTCTTCCGGTCGTATCAACCAGTCTGGATTTGTTGCCCGTATAGAAAGGATGACACTTGGAGCAAATCTCAACCTTTATGTTTTCCCTGGTGGACCCTACCTCAAACTCGTTGCCGCAAGCGCATCGGGCCATGGTCCGGGTATACTGGGGATGAATTTTCTCTTTCAC
Source organism: Syntrophomonas sp. UBA5288 (assembly GCA_002408445.1). Taxonomy (GTDB): domain Bacteria; phylum Bacillota; class Syntrophomonadia; order Syntrophomonadales; family Syntrophomonadaceae; genus UBA4851. Next base: position 42,257 of record DHSK01000171.1, on the reverse strand, counting down.
TTTTTCTCACCTCTCTTCGGAGCAGGATTATCAATTTAGTTTATATGCAATTTATCATTAAACGAACTGCAAACAAAATTATATCAGTATTACAAGTAAAAAACAAGGAATATACTTCAGAGCGTCAAAAAAGCCCAATAGCTGCGTTATTAAGGAAAGACCGTTCAATCGACGTACTCATGTACGCCTCAATCGCGGTCTTCCTTAATGCCTTGCTCTTGCAACCTTAATAGTACCGTTTACGGTACATCAGTAGTGCCCTTGGATGAACTTTTTTGCTCGCTCTGGGGTATGGGCACTCTTCAGCATCCGGAAAAATAATTTTCAATCTTCCTGCTTGTCCGCAGGATAACGGTATTTGAAAAAATTCTGGGCAAAGAAACTGTCGTAGGGTGTAAAGAAAGGATCTTCGCCTTCATCTTCGTTGATCTTGTTAAAATAAATAAACATCCTGGCATCCAGGTCATCCATTATATGCAAAACCATAGCTTCGGGGAATAAAGGTTTTACCGGGGAACCAAATTCGAGACTGCCGTGATGGCTTAAAATCATATGTTTCAACATCCATTCCAGTTCTTCGGAAAAATCCTCCCCCTCGGCCCTGATCTGGGCTACCGTCCCGGTTATCAGCTCACTTCCCATTACAATATGACCGATAAGGCGGCCGGCTACCGTGTACTCTGGTGCCACCTTAATAGAATATTCATCCATTTTCCCCACATCGTGCAAAACTGCCCCGGTTATTAACAGATCGCAGTTCAGATCCTTATACATCTGGCAGACCTGGATGCACATCCGGGCCACGGTTACCGTATGCTGGAGCAATCCTCCGGCATAATTATGGTGTATTTTTTTAGCCGCCGGAGTCTGATAAAATTTTTCTTTTTTCTCCGGGGTTAAAATACGAGCCAGCAACTTTTGCATGGAAGCATCCTCAACCAGGGCCAGAATCTCCTCGAAACTCTGCTTGAGTTCATCCAAACCTGCCGCCACCCTGAGATACGGGAGCGGGTCTTCTTCCAGTGTCTTGATACGTTTGGCGGTTATTTGCACCCGGTTGGCGAAAACCCCTACATCCCCCAGCAGTCCAATCACTTGTCCCACTTCGGCTGCTCCGGCAATACTGCAGTTATCCCATACCACTACATTCAAATCGCCGGAAGTATCCCCGATTGTCAGGTTGTGCATATCCTTGCCGTCTTTTGTTTTCTTATGCATTTTCTCCAGAATCAAAAATTTGCCCCATACCTGCTGGCCCGGGGACAAGGCTTTAATGTCTTTAATAATAAATGGTCCCTTGCTCAAAATTCCCTCTCCTTATGACTAAAATTTATCTATTGAACCCCCATGATCCGGCGCACTATTATGAAACGAGTATAAGCGATAGATTATGCCGGGTTGGGGTAAAAACTCAGCGTCTAAATTCCTTATTCAACCGGATGAGTATATGATGTCAGTTTTACCTGCGGGGCTTCCTCTTGCAATATATGCATCATTCCGTTGATACCCACTGGCTGACCTCCGCCCGGGAATTGTTCCAAAAGATAATCTGGATCAATATTCAGGTTACGGAATTGAATGGCATGCACCTGATTTTTCCCAACGAAATCGAGTAATTGCTCTATTTCGTCTTCCCGGTCGGTAAAGCCGGGAAAAGTCAGGAGGTTCAGGGAGACCCGCAAACCTTTATCACCGGCATAGTTTATTGCTTTTTTAACATCTTCCAAGGCATAATTACGCGGCCGATGATAATTATTATAGTTTTCCTGGTCACAGGAGAAAATAGTTACCCGCATGGCATTAAGTCCGGCATCACACATGGCCTTTATTCCATCCCAATACCCGGCGTTGCTATTCAGGTTGATAGTCCCCTTTGCGGTTTGCTGCCGGATACGTATGATCGCCTGAGCCAGGTTAGCGCCATTTAAGGCCGGCTCTCCTTCACAGCCCTGCCCAAAGCTGATGATCCCTTCCCGGGCATTTTGCAGATGTTCGGCTCCCACTTCCGTTATCTCTTCTACGGTGGGAACGAAATTCAAGCGATGTTGTGGTGAATCAACTTTCAGGTGACTTTCCGATATACATCCCAGGCAGTCGGCATTACAAGTACAGGTGGTAGGAATGCCTGCCTCCCAGCGCTGATAAAAAATATTCTGGGCGGTAAAGCAGCTGTATTCCAGGGAACACTTGGCCAACTGGTTATAAATACGGTTGCGGGGATGTTTTTTCAGCATGCGGTTGATACGGGCCGGCAACCCGTCGGTATTGTAATAGGTGGGATGCCATTTACGGTGTTCGTCAGTTTGAACGGCTGCGACATATATTTTATCGTTTTTAAGACCCACCGCAGAATAACCGAGCAAGGGCAATATCTCCATACTGCTGGAATTGACGCAAGCCGGCAGGAGGGTTCTGGTAAAACCCTGCGGCAGCAATGCGGCAACCGCAAATACTCTCTGACTGCTATGGGAAGGATCAGTTTCACAATAAGTAAGTCTTTCGCTTTTATCAAGACCAACCGGAATGTGGCCCGGCAAAGTCACCAGGGATGCCCCCCGGGGCAGAGGTATCATTTCCTCCGGTTCAGGCTCCACCCATTCTGAACCGCTTCGTCCCAGCATGGTTAATCCTTTATGTTCCAGCACTTCGCCTTTTTGATTGTTAAATAAGGTTAAAAACATATAATACCCCTCCCACCGCAAAAATACAGTTAAAGCACCGGGAATTCTTCTTTTGGCGCAGTCAGCAAAGACGTCGCCGGCAGGCCGGCCTCTCCTGCCTGACACCGGAGGCATGTCCCCCGCGGAAATAACCAGATTCATCCTTACGCTTTAATATATTCCGTACTTATAGATTAGCTTAAACGGGCACATAAAAAAAGCCCCCTTAAATGAAGTGCACCTCAAACCTTGAACTTTTGGTCCAACCCTGGAGGCGCACTTTAATAAGAGGGTTTTTTATTTTATCTTTTCAGATAATTGGCAGGATCTACATTTTTACCATCCTGTTTTACTTCCAAATGCACGTGTGGCCCGGTAGTCCGGCCGGTAGTTCCCACCGTAGCTATGACCTGCCCTTTTCCCACTTTCTGTCCGGGCTTGACGTTAATCTTCTGGATATGTGCATAAAGGGTCTGTTTGCCATCATAATGTTCAATGATGACAATTCTGCCATAGATATCTTTATAGCCGGTAAAAATAACCTTGCCGGCGGCGCAGGCCTTGATCGGGGTTCCTAATTCCGCTGCAATATCCAGACCATGATGGAAACCGGAACTGCGCCATCCAAACCGGGAAGTGATTATCCCGATGACCGGCCAGGACAACGAGACCGCCGTCAGGGCAAAACTTCTGGAAGGTTGCGCCATGGCGATCCGGTATTGAGCCCGGTCCGGCAGCTTAAGAGCCGTTCCGATTTTTAAGTTTTGGGGATTCTGCCCGGGATTCAATTTAAGCAATTCCTGCACACTGATATCATAACCGGCTGCGATTTTCCACATGGATTCACCTGCTTTAATATAATGCAGACAGATACCATTGGAAGGCAAGACTAACTCCTGGCCTATTTTCAAAACAGTACGTTCGCTGATATGGTTTAGTGCCATTAGCGTATGCAGGTCCACTTTATTGGCCCGGGAAATGTCCCACAAAGTATCTCCCTGCCGTATACGATACACTTGCCCGGTTGCCGAGGCCATGCTTACCGTACAGGGAACAAAGCTTCCTTCTGACAGGGAAGCCAGGGCCTGACCACAGCTTGCCCCTAAAATTACTATGGACAGGACCAGAGCCATACATCTATTTCGCATCCTATTCACCTCAATTCTGGCTGCAAAAAAAATAAAGGGCTTCTGCCCCCTATTTTTCACACAAATCAAGGTGTTTATTCAATTTTTCCTCAGAATCTTCCCCACCGGGCCGAAAAATGAGTTTCTTCCATGGTTGTAAGGGGCAGCCGGTAATCGAAAAATCAGTGTCTCCCATAACCCATGGGTACCCCCTCAGGACACAAGCAAGCGAGCAAGTACCGCCAATGTATCGCATAGAAGATAGCCTGCCTTGCAGCCCCGGGGTCGGAGCAGGCTTTAAAGGCTGGGTGTTCAGGTGTTATTCTCATAACCGGCCTGTGACCGGGAGGAACATAAAGTTGCGTCCATCAGGTGAATTAACGTTTAAAGGCTAGTGGCTATTATTTTTATAGGAATTTTTACGATCTATATCCCCGAAAACCAGCGGTGCCGCCCGCAGCAAATCATCGTTGGATTTGGTCTTTTTCATGGTATTCATCATCATTTCCATGCTCTCTATGGTATTATACTGGCTGAAGGTTTTACGTAAATTCCAGGTCAGTTTCATTTCATCCTCGGTAAGGATAAGCTCTTCCTTCCTGGTGCCGGACCGTTTCAAATCAATCGCCGGGAATATTCTGCGCTCGGATAATTTCCGGTCCAAAACCAGTTCCATGTTACCCGTACCTTTAAATTCCTCAAATATGACTTCATCCATCCGTGAACCGGTCTCGACCAGGGCAGTGGCTATGATGGTAAGACTGCCGCCCTCCTCAATATTACGGGCCGCTCCGAAAAAGCGTTTGGGCTTGTTAAGTGAAGCCGGGTCAATACCCCCTGACAGGGTCCTTCCACTGGGAGGCACCACCAGGTTATGGGCCCGGGCCAGCCGGGTTATGCTGTCCATCAGGATAACCACATCTTTTTTATGTTCGACCAGACGTTTAGCCCGCTCCAGCACCATGTCGGCTATTTTCACATGGTTTTCGGGCGGTTCGTCAAAAGTGGAAGCTACTACTTCGGCATTTACGGAGCGCTGCATATCGGTAACCTCTTCCGGCCGTTCATCAACCAACAAAATGAAAACATCTACATCGGGATGATTGGCGGTAATGCCCCGGGCAATTTTTTGCAGCAATATGGTTTTACCTGCCTTAGGCGGAGCGACAATGAGACCGCGCTGTCCTTTGCCGATAGGTGCGATAAGATCAATTATCCGGGCCGGCAGTTCCTGTGCTTCAGTTTGAAGAGTAAGCCGTTCAGTAGGATACAAAGGAGTCAGAGCATCGAAATGAATCCGTTTAACTGACTCTTCCGGGGGAAAGCCATTAACGGTTTCCACTTTTAAGAGGGCAAAAAAGCGCTCGCTTTCTTTCGGAGGCCGTACCTGGCCTCCCACCCGGTCACCGGTGCGGAGTTCAAATTTTCTGATCTGGGAGGGGGATACATAAATATCCTCCTGGCTGGGGACATAGGCAAAGGGTCTTAAAAAGCCGTATCCATCCGGCATTATCTCCAGTACCCCCTGAGCCTGCAACAGTTCATTGGAATGAGTTAAAGCTTTGGTAATTTCAAATACCAGTTCTTTTTTGCGTAAACGGGAATATCCGCCCAGATTAATATCCCGCGCAATTTGATAAAGTTCCAGCATGGTCTTGTTCTCGAGTTCGGAAATATTCAATATTTTCCTCCTTTCTGTAATAGGCATGATTTATTCAGGTATAAAAACCATATAGAGACGTTTAAGGTCACAGCCATCATCCGCTTTACATAGTTAACCCATCAGAATAGAAATGCAATGGCAAGTTCTTTCGGTTTATTCCATACGCCATCAGCGTATTAAGCCTTATTTATTTTTAACACTATGGGGATTTTGGGCCGGCAAGGAAGTTGGAAGGCTTCCCATGGTGAGATTATTCTATCCGGCAGCAACCCGGACAGGATCTGCTGCCGGATAATTATCTAATACCAAGTTTACCATAAATACACTTATCTTAATCCTAAAATAAATAGAAACTTTTATTCCATTTTGGTTTTAATACGGTGATCCTTGAAAAGCGGCTTTTTATCCAGCGAATGGTTAGCTTCGATAAATCTTATGGTTCCTGAGGTATTTCTCATCACAATAGTCTGTGTAACCGCACGGCGCTTAAAATACCGCACCCCTTTCAGCAGAAAAGAGTCTGTTATCCCGGTGGCTACGAAAATTACATCATCTGATTTGACCAGTTCGTCGATAGTAAAAATTTTGTTCGGGTTTACTATGCCCATTTCTTTGCATCTGTCTATTTCCTGCTGGTTTTCAGGGTATAATTTGGCCTGAAAATCCCCTCCCAGACATTTTAAAGCAGCTGCTGTAATTACACCTTCAGGAGCGCCGCCGATGCCCAGCAGGATATCAACTCCTGAGTCCTCATAGGCAGCCGCCACCCCCGGTGAAACATCGCCATCGGTAATCAGTTTGATGCGTGCGCCGGCACTTCTTATTTCCTCAATGATTTCCTGATGGCGGGGCCGGTCCAATACCACAGCGGTAACTTCATTGACCGATTTATCCAACGCTTTGGCTACTTCGCGAATATTATCTTTAACCGGGGCCTCCAAGTGCACCCGGCCTTTACATTCCGGTCCCACGGCAATTTTATCCATATACATATCCGGAGCATGCAGCAGGCTCCCGCGGGGGGCTGCCGCCAGTACGGCAATAGCTCCGGTAAGTCCCTTGGCTACAATGTTGGTCCCTTCCAGAGGGTCCACCGCAATATCAACTGCGGGTGCCACTCCGGTCCCGACCCGCTCCCCGATATAGAGCATGGGGGCCTCGTCCATTTCCCCTTCCCCAATAACAACGGTACCATCAACCGAGACGCTGTCGAACATAACCCTCATGGCAGTTACGGCTGCATCATCGGCGGCTATTTTATCTCCTTTTCCCACCCAGCGGGCGGAAGACAGGGCTGCAGCTTCTGTAACCCTTGCAAATTCAAGTGCCAGTTCTCGTTCCAAAATTAAACCCTCCGCTTCTAGAACGCCTTATTCCAATCATCCATAAATTTTTTAATACCGGCATCAGTCATCGGATGCTTTATCAATTGCTTAATTACCTGATAAGGCACGGTGGCGATGTGTGATCCCAGCCGGGCCGCATCGATAACATGCATGGGATGCCTGATACTGGCGGCAATAATCTCGGTGTCAATCAAATACTGATCAAATATGGTAACAATGTCTTCCAGCAAGCTCAGGCCATCGTTGCCATTATCATCTACCCGGCCGATAAAAGGGCTTACATAGGCCGCACCCGCCCGGGCCGCCAGCAAAGCCTGACCGGCGGAAAATACCAGGGTAGCATTAGTATTAATGTCTATACTGCGCAAATAGCGAATAGCTCTAAGCCCGTCTTCCGTAACCGGAATCTTGATAACCACATTGCGATGTATTCCGGCCAGCTCCTGGGCCTCTTTAATCATGCTGTCATATTCCAGGCCTATCACTTCAGCACTGATGGGTCCGTCCACCATGGCGCAGATTTCTTTGATTACCTCCCGGTAATCCCTTTTCTCACGGGCCACCAGGGTCGGATTGGTGGTAACCCCGGCCAAAAAGCCCATCTGGTTGACTTCTTTTATCTCATTGATATTGGCAGAATCAATAAATATCTTCAATTAATTCCCCCCGTTCGCTTTTATGCGCTTTTATGCTTTTCCGGAACTGCCGAAAACCTTCATCTTATGGCGGATAATTTCCACTGCTGCCTCGCGGGCCGGGCCCAGGATTTTACGGGGATCAATCTCATCCGGCTTATTTTTGATAACTTCACGCATTTTCCAGACGAAAGCTTCTCTGATGTTAGTATCAATGTTAACTTTGCAGATACCCAGCTTAATAGCCGCCTGAACCGCTTCATCCGGAACACCGGAGGAGCCATGCAGAACCAGAGGAATCCGGGTCAAGGCTTTAATTTTTTTCAGGCGCTCCAAATCAAGTTTGGGTTCCCCCTTATACTGCCCGTGAGCAGTACCTATGGCTATGGCCAGGCTTTCAATGCCGGTTTTTTCCACAAAATAGCGGGCTTCTTCCGGGTCGGTAAATACGGCATCTTTATCTTCTACATGCACCAGATCTTCCGTACCGCCTATTTTGCCCAGTTCAGCTTCGACCGAAACCCCTATGGGCCGGGCCATATCGAGTACCTTATTGGTAATAGCAATATTGTCTTCCAAGGACAACTTGGAACCATCATACATGACCGAACTAAAACCGCTGCGTATGCATTTTACCACCTGATCAAAATCAGTGCCATGGTCCAGATGCAGTGCTACCGGTACGGAAGCCTCTTCAGCCGCTATTTTAACCATTCCGGTGATAAATTCCAAACCCGCATACTTGATAGCGCCCTGGCTGGCCTGCATGATTACGGGGGATTTCTCCTTTTCGGCTGCTTCAACAATAGCCTGAACAATTTCCATATTGTTGGCATTAAAAGCTCCTACCGCGTAGCCTTCTTTATCCGCCTTGAATAATAAATCATTAACCGCTACCAGTGCCATAAATAACCACCTCTTAGTTTTTTTCTAAGAAACCTGGTCAAATGCCAGCTGATTGACCATGTTTCTCAAATCCATAATGTCAAAAGGCTTTGTGATGCATTTTTTTACACCCGCATCCAAAGCCTTCTTAACTATCTCCATCTCGCCATAGGCCGTCATCATAATTATATTAATATCCCCATGCTTTTCAAGGATTTTCTGCGAAGCTTCCAATCCGTTCATATTAGGCATTTTCATATCCATCAATATCATATCCGGTTTTAAGGCATCTACCTGTTCTATCGCCTCTTTTCCGTCTGATGCCACATGTACCTGCCAGCCTTCCTTTTTAAACAATTCTTCCAGCAGTCTTCTTACCCCTTTTTGATCGTCAACTATCAAAATATGTCCCTTCACTGGTTCATCCCCCCGTGCACTTTAATTTAAATTACTTAAAATCCGAAGCAGATGTTACTTTTAACCGGTCACGCCGGCTGCCCATATGGAGAAACATCGGTAAATAGGCTTGCGAAATCCTGCTGCGTCTTAGGATATAATTCCCTAATGCACTACATTTAATAATACCACTAACTGAAATACTGACAACCCTTGCCGGTCAGGTTTCTTTCATGCCAAATTCGTCCATATTACGGATAAACAAACATTGTTTTCCATATTGTTGGGTGATGGGCAAGATTATTCCCGGCAAACGACACGAATTTAGCAAGATTTAGTTGGAAAATTTTCATCGCCACCATTCATGAATCTGTGTTAATCATAATTAATCTGTGTCCTTCAGTGTTGAATTTTCTAATCAGCTATCCAAAAAATAGGTGGTGCTCTCTTGCCGGCCTATTTTCACCGGTTGACCGTCCCTTACATAAACCCGGGTCAGATCAGAAGAAGCCAGGGTTTTACGCACCGGCACCTCTACCTCGTCGCCAATTTTCACGTCTGTTTCCAGGGGTAATTCGATCAAGGCCATCTGCATAAAGACCTTGCCCCGGATAGGATAGTTTTTTCCTTTGATGCCCACATACAAATTAAAGCGTCCATAATTGAGATAAGATAATACCATTTTGACCAGATGCTTTAGCATATCTACCAATCCGGCCGGTTTATTAGCCACTTGCAGCGCCAGTCCATCCTGGAAGCCGACCGGTATGACCGCTACCTGAGCATCACGGCGCAGGCGGTAGGTACTGTAATAACCGAGCCGGCTGCCGGCCTTGAGCCGGCGTAATGATATTATGCGGCTTTTAAACTTATAAGGATCAACCAGGGGCAGATTATGTATAACTCCGGCCGGGATCTGTCCGGATAATAAAGTACCTGTCCTGACGGCATTCATATGCATATGGGGATATTTAAGCAAGACCGCACTATTGGCACAGTGTTTTACCGGGATGTCGGCTCCGGCCTGTTCCAATAATTCAATTATATGCTGAAAGCGTTTAAACTGCCGGGCGGTATAGGAAGGATTACTTGCTCCCTGCGCCATATGGGTGTAAATACCTTCGATAAATATGCGCCGGTTGGCCTGCAGCATCTCCCAGACCGGAACTATTTCATCTTCCTCCATGCCAAACCGCCCCAGGCCGGTATCTGTTTTCAGATGCACGGTTGCTTCGCGATTCAGCCGCTCGCAGGCGCTGTCGACGAAGGTCGCGTCAAACCTGGAGGCAACCGTCATGGTTATATTATTTTCGACCGCCTCTATCGCTTCGGCTTCACTGCCAACCGGGCTGAACAGCATAATACTGCTCTTTAAGCCGGATTTTCTTAATTGCAGTGCTTCATCGAGGAAAGTTACGGCAAAGTACTGTACTCCCTGCTGAGCCAGCAGATGCGCAATTTCAGAGGCCCCATGTCCATAAGCATTTGCCTTTATTACCGCAATGAGGCGAACTTTATCGCTAATTACGCTTCGTACCGCCTGCAGGTTGCCGACAACTGCATCAACATCGATTTCGATCCATTTACTTGCCGTAGGCAATGCATCATTCCTCCTGTCCCCGTTTGGCCCGCAGGATCTTTCTGACTGTATTTAAATACGGCGGCAAGATCCTGGTCCATAACCAGTAGAAAAACCGGCTGTAAACCTTGTCCCATTCGCCGGTAAACTCCACCAGATCGCCGTTAAAACCCTTTTTGAAACGATATAAGCCATAAAGCGGGTTGCTCTCATCCAAATCGCCGGAAACACCCCGGAAATCATAGAGGGTGCAGCCTTTGCTTTTGGCCCAGCGTATCATTTCCCATTGGATCAGATAATTGGGCATTATATTGCGGTGTTCGTTGCTGGAAGCTCCGTACAGATACCAGGCCTTATCTCCCAGGATCATAGCCAAGGTACCGGAAACCGGTTTTCCTTCATGTTCCGCCAAAAACACTTTGGCTAAATCATTTTCCACCATATGGTCCCACATAGTTTCAAAATATTCAAAACCACGAATGAGAAATTCGTCCCGCCGGGCGGTTTCCACCAAAATGGCATAGAAGTCCTCCAGGTCTTTTTTACCGGCGGCCTCTCTTATGGTGACACCCTTTTTACCCGCCAACCGTATATTGTAGCGGGTTTTGGAATGCATATTCTCCAGTAATTTTATTTCGGAGGGGGTAATATCCAGCCGGAATACAAAACGGGGCTGGACCCCTTCGAAATTCAGCCCGGCTTCCTTGCGAACCAGTCCACAGTTCTTAAGGATCTGTTCAAATCCGCTATGACTTTTTTCTACATCCGGGTCTATTTTTAGAAAAATGGCCCCATGAGCCGCAGCCACTTTCCTGGCTCCGTCAAACAGCACCCGGCACAGTTCCTCACTTTCGATATCCACCACCGGTCCCCGCGGGGAGTAAAAAATACATTTTTTCAGCCCCGGCAGCGGCAGTTTCCTTTTCAAAATAAGCAATGATGCCCGAATTTCCCCATTTTCCTCCAGGATCAAAGGCAATGGTTCCCAGCCCATGCTTTTTTTTACCTGCCCCCATTCCCAGGTCTGCAGAAAATGTCCTTTGGGATGGCAGCGAACAAAATTATCGTAACGTTCTCTTTCATTTATATCAATAATCCTGGTAGTATACATAAGCCTCTCCTTTAAATATATTCTCTGGTAGTTTCGCCATAATAAATTCAGACCCAACCAAAAAAATTTTTGTACTTATTTATAATATAGCTGGCAGATATGTTTTTAAACAGCGGTCCATCTCTTGCGCTGCCGGATTGTTTCACAGATCGGGGCGAGGATGGGTCGGAAGGCAAGCAGGCGGTTTTATAATATTGAGCCAGGGATTTTGGATCCCTGGCATTTTTGGCATTTATAAGTCAATGGCGGTTATTTGCCGGTATTATACTTTATCGCATTATCAATCAAGCCCAAAAATAAGGGATGAGGACGATTGGGGCGGGATTTATATTCCGGATGGAATTGACAGGCTACAAACCACGGGTGATCTTCAATTTCAATTATTTCCACCAAACGCCCGTCCGGTGAAATTCCACTGATTTTGAGTCCGTTCGCTTCCAGCTGTTCCCGGTAATCATTATTGATCTCATAACGATGACGATGTCTCTCATTGATCTGTTCCACTCCGTAAGCCTTGCGGGCATGGGTTTCCGGGATCAGCCGGCAGGGGTAGACCCCCAGGCGCATTGTGCCGCCCTTGTTCTCAATATTTTCCTGGTCCGGCATCAGATGTACTACCGGATAAGGAGTGGCATTGTCAAATTCGGAACTATTGGCTCGGGCCAGCTGGCATTGACTGCGGGCAAATTCGATAACTGCGCATTGCATTCCCAGACATATACCTAAAAACGGAATCTTGTTTTCGCGGGCATATCCGGCGGTGGCTATCTTGCCCTCTATTCCCCGTTCGCCGAATCCGCCCGGAACCAGTATGGCATCTACGCCGGCCAGTTGGGGGTCGGGTCCCTCTTTCTCAATATCTTCCGCATATATCCACTTTATCTCGATTTCACAATTAAAGCAAAAACCGGCATGATTCAAAGATTCTACAATACTTAAATAGGCATCCGGCAATTGCACATATTTACCTACCAGGCCGACCGTAACTTTGCGGTCCAATCTGCGCACCCGGTTGACCATTTCCCTCCATTCACTGAGGTCGGCTTCTTTACATTTCAGATTCAGCCGCTTAATGACTTCCTGGTCCAATTTCTCGTCGGCCAGCATTAAAGGAACTTCATAGATGGAATCCGCGTCTTTCATTTGAATTACCGCTTCCCGGTCCACATCACAGAACAGGGCCAGTTTGGCTTTCAGGTCTTCAGATAAGTCTTTCTCGGTCCGGCAGACCAGTACATCGGGCTGAATACCGATGCTGCGCAATTCCTTGACACTGTGCTGGCTGGGTTTGGTCTTCAGTTCACCGGCTGCCCGGATATAGGGGATCAGAGTAACATGGACGTACATAACCCGGTCTTTACCCAATTCATATTTCAATTGGCGAATAGCCTCTAAAAAAGGTAGGGACTCGATATCACCTACCGTGCCCCCAATTTCAGTTATTACTACATCGGGATCTGATTCTTTTTCAATCAGCATAACCCGCTCTTTTATTTCATTGGTTATGTGAGGTATAACCTGTACCGTCTGACCCAGATAGTCGCCCCGTCTTTCTTTATCCAGCACGCTTTGATAAATGCGGCCGGTAGTGACATTGGCATAACGGGTCAGATTTTCATCTACAAATCTTTCATAATGACCTACATCCAGGTCGGTTTCGGCTCCATCCTCGGTTACGTACACCTCTCCATGCTGATAGGGACTCATGGTACCGGGGTCTACATTTATATAAGGATCAAACTTTTGCATAGAAACGGTCAGACCGCGGCTCTTTAAAAGCCTTCCCAGCGAAGCGGCAGTTATTCCCTTTCCTAGTGATGAAACAACTCCCCCGGTTATAAAGACATATTTAGACAATGTTATAGTCCCTCTCTTTCCCAAAACTGTTAAACCAAATCCCTTAGCATTTTACTCTCTTTGCGCGTACCGGTCAACTAGGACATATAGTCAAGAACAATTACTTTGGCGCCATTTTTTAAATCTTGCCGTTCTATCTCCAGAAATGGTTTTTTTACAGCCAGGTTAAACCGGGAAGTAAATGCTTCCACCGGAGCAAGTTCAAAACTGAGGTGAGGAGTCTTATAATGCATGGGTATTATTATATGAGGATTAATCATCTGCACCGTAGTATAAGCCTCGTCAGCATCAATCGTGAATCTGCCGCCCACCGGAATCAACAAAATATCCACCGGTCCCATGGCCTTGATCTGGGTTTGATTGGGGAGGTGCCCGAGGTCACCTAGATGGACCAGGTTAATCCCCTCGGACTGCAGACAGAAGATGGTATTGCCGCCCCGGTCCCGTCCCGCCTTCTTATCATGAAAAGAAGGCACCCCTTTTATGAGTATATCCGGGCCTTGATATACTCCTCCGGTTATTATTTCCGGATGGCCTGCTACGGTATCAGTGGCATTGTGGTCGTAGTGCTGGTGGCTGACCGTCACCAGGTCGGCTTCCAGCCCGGGCAGGGGATAGCCGACCTCATCGTTAAAAGGATCGGTAATCACCCGGTTGGAGCCGGTTTCAATGTAAAAGGACGCATGTCCCAGCCATTTGATCTTCATGATTAAAAATCGTGCCGGGCCCGGTGCAGGTCATAAAACCAGTATCCATCGCCCTGGTAAACCAGCCGGTTGTCCAGATTGAGCCGGGTATAAATCGAACTCAAGGTTGCGATATCGTTCTTTTTATTCATCTGTTCGGCCACTTTATCCACCAATTCTTTATAAAATAGAGGTTCCTGCTTTTCGGCCAGTATGGCTACCGCCCAGTCTGCTTCACTTTTCTTCCTTTGGATCATAAAAAAACCTCCTACATTTGCTCCGGCGCATTTACGCCTAAAATATCCAGAGCATTTTTAATCGTAATACGGGTAATTCCCATCAAGGCCAAACGAGCCTGCTCCAGGTCTTTATCTTTATTTATAACCCGAAAATGGTTGTAGTAGCTATGAAACAGCCCGGCCAAATCCAGCACATACCTGGCTATACGTTGGGGGGCCAGGGTGCGTGAGGCTATGGCTATCTCTTCCGGAAAATCAGCTATTTTCCGCAGCAATTCCACCTCTTCTTTTTCCTTCAGAAGCTGGACATCAATGTCTTCGATCGGTTTTAAAACTACATCCGCACCGGCAGCCTGCTTGAATATACTGCAGATGCGGGCATGGGCATATTGCACATAGTAAACCGGGTTTTCCTGGCTCTTTTGCTTGGCCAGTTCCATGTCAAAATCAAGATGACTGTCCGGACTGCGCAGGACAAAGAAGAACCGGGCCGCATCTCTTCCCACTTCTTCAATCAGTTCATCCAGGGAGATAGTGGTACCGGTACGTTTGGACATACGTACCACCTCTCCGCCCCGATAGAGCCGAACCAGCTGCATGAGCAGGATATCGAGCCGGGCCGGGTCATAACCCAAAGCCTGCATGGCGCCTTTCATTCGGGCTACGTGGCCGTGGTGGTCTGCTCCCCATATATTTATGACCCAATCGAAACCGCGTTCAAATTTATTAAGATGATAGGCTATATCAGCGGCAAAATAAGTGGGCAAGCCATTGGTCCGGGTCAGGACTTCATCCTTTTCATCTCCGAACAGGGTGGATTTAAACCACAGGGCTCCGTCGGCTTCGTAAACATAATCACGCTCTCTAAGATAATTAATAACCTGGTCAATGCTGCCTGATTGATGCAGAGTTTTTTCACTGAACCAGACATCATATTCAATCCCGAAACCCTTCAAGGTATTCTTGATATATCCGATTTTCTCCTGCAAAGCATAATCGATCATGGCCTGCCGCCGTTCCGGCGACGGCATGGAAAGCAAGCTGTCCTTGTAATCGCGAATGATGTTTTTAACCGTATCTATAACATCCTGCCCCGCATACCCATTCTCAGGAAACTTGATATACTCGCCCATGAGCTGCAAATATCTGGCTTCCAGGGATTCACCGAATATTTCAATCTGATTGCCGGCATCATTAATATAAAATTCCCGCTCTACCTCGTAGCCGGCGCGCTCCAGTATATTGGCCAGGGTATCGCCGATGGCGCCTCCCCGGGCATTTCCCATATGCAGATTACCGGTGGGATTGGCACTGACAAATTCCACCTGTACTTTGCGCCCGAGCCGGGGGCTGTTGCCATAAGCACCGCCCATATTACTTACCAGGGCGGGTATCTCATAAAGCCAGGAAGGATTCAGAAAGAAATTAATAAAACCTGCTCCAGCCACTTCCACCTTTTCTACCGGTTGGGCCATGGTAAGATGCCGGACAATAAGCTCGGCTATTTTACGCGGTGCCATGCGGGCCTGCCGGGCCAGCAGCATGGCTATATTGGCGGCAAAATCGCCATGTCCTTTATCCGCCGGTACCTCTATGACAAATTCCGGTACCTGCTCATAATTAATCGCACCTTCATCCCTGGCATATTCCAGAGCGTGGACTAGTGCTTGCTGTAGACTATCTTTTAATTCTTGTATGGGATTCATGCAGAGCCTCCTCAATTCTGTATTCATAATATAGTCTTTTCCGGGCCAAACTAATCAAAAAAGGATTGGTGAATATTATGCAGCTTGCACCCGGTGAAAAATCAATTCTCGCTTACTTTACCACCGACAATTATGCTCTGCAGGCGGTAGAAAGCCTCAAATCCCAGGGTTATATACATGTTCGCCTGGACGCAATTACCAAACCCGTCCCAAGGTCCAGAACGGTAGGTGTTGCCTATTTGTCCGACCTGAAGGGAGGCAGCACCTCTGACCGCATCAAGGGACATGGCCCCCTGATCGCGGCTGACCCGGCCGTCAGTGGCCTGTCTTCAGCCGATAACACCCCGGCGGTTTATTCTTATCTGGTTACAGTGGTAACCGATGACCATGGTTTATCCGGTGCCCGCAAATCATTGCGGGCCTGTGGTGCTGTTTTAAACGGTTAATCTTCAAACCAGCGCTGGAAATAATGGTCCATATTTTTATGGGCTTCAACTTGGATGCAGTTTTTTAAATCGTCCGTAGTAGCTATGCCATACTGAAAATCAGCATAGTATCTGCGCAAAACCTTTATTACCTGTTCCGAACCCAGTTCATCTTCCAGCCCGAACCAGAAGGCCTCCCCTCCGGTATAAGCAGTGCCGTAATATTCCTGGGCTGAATAGATCTCTTTTAACTCCCGGGTCAGTTTTATCCCTGCCGGTTTATGACTCTCCGGGGGCGGCTTTTGACCCTTACGCTCATATAAATATTTATAGGCCGACCAGTTGGCCAGCCCTTCATCCAGCCAGGGTTCCTTCACCTGGTCGTTCCCCACCACACTGTACCACCATTGATGGGCTATCTCATGGGCTAACAGAAATTCATTTTCTTTGGTGTCCGAGGAAGTGTCCAAAAACTCCTCCCGTAAAAAAATTATCCCGCTATATTCCATACCGTGAAAACCTTTCATCGGCACAAATACTATTTTAAACTCTTTATATGGATAGGAACCGAAAGTGCAAGCATAGTAATTAAATATGTCCCGGCTCTGCTCCAGAACCTGACGGGCCTTGTCCATAGCGCCGGGAGGTGCGTAGCAGTGTAAAGAGGTATTCTGAAATCCACTGCTTACCTTCGAGTAATCATACACCACCACCATACAAAAGTCACGCGCATTAAGGGCCTTAACCAGATGGATTTCCCGTCCGCTGTCCTCTGCTATTGTATCCTGGTTTTGACCGGTTGATACCAGTTCATAGCCCTGGGGAATATTGATTTCCATGTGATAATCGGCACAGGGAAAACAGAATGGGTCCCCGAAAACTGAATTATAGGAATTATGCCACCCTTCGGAGGTAAGCAGGTTTAAAGCCGGGTAGAAATTACCTAACATATATATGCTGCGATTGCTGCCGTAACGATAAGACGCCTGCGGAATCTTTATTTCCCACTGGATAACTACTTCTACCGCCTGGCCGGGTTTTATAGCCCCGGGTAAGCCGACTCTAATCGAGATCCCTTGCTCCTCCGGTACCACCTTTTGGCTATTTACGGTAATGGCCGTTATTTTCATCCAGCCCGGATTAAAGCCATTAAAATAAGCACTGGCCGGTGCCGGGGTATTAGCCTTATCTTTGAAGGCATTGGGATAGGCGGTAAACCATAACTCCTGTAATTTTTGGGTACTGGTATTTACTGTTTTCAAATGGGTTTTTCCATAAACTATACGGTTGCCGGCATCCAAATAAAGTTTCATGTTATAGCTGGTCCGGCCGGGAGCAGGAAATATATTACCTGTCTTAACCCCTGCTGCCGATACTCCCGGTCCGGTGCAGGACTGGCTTTCCTTATGAACAAAAAAGCCGGCCGCCAAAACCCCGATTAAGATTGCCAGGCAAAAAAATATTTTTTTGTGCAAATGCTTGTACCTCGCCTTTATTAACCGAGCTTTAGATTATCAAAAAATTCAACACTGAAGGACACAGATTAATTATGATCAACACAGATCTTTTTTAAATCCGAAACACCTGCAGAAAGTTTCAGCCATCCATAGGATTAACAAATGCAGGGTTGGGGTGTTAAGGTTAGCGCAGCACCGGTAAAGGCGAATCTATATGGTTCGCACGTAACTTAGTTAGCCAAAATATCAATGCAGCTATTTAGCATTTGGCATACCTCGATGTAAGTCCGGGGTGCAAGCGTTCTTAATACCCCAACCCGGCATAACCTACCACTCATAAATAGTTGCGATCATAAAGACATACTTTATCAACCCCAGCCCCGCTTCGGGGCTGAAACCTTCCCTTTAAATGTAAGTTTTTCCGCTCCTTATTTTATCAAAACCCCATTTGTCATTCTGAGCCCAAGCGAAGAATCTTAAGATCCTTCGGCTTGCCTCAGGATGACATGCGCAAAGTCACTTATGCAAAACTCTCAATTATATAATACTATATTTTCACGATAGTCTTTTTGCAAGTCTACTTCCAAGAAATTGAGAAATTTTACCAGCAGAGCCGATGCTTCGGCCCGGGTCATGACCTGGTTGGGATTGACGCGGTTGGCGTTGTCGCCTTGAACCAATCCTATCTCTGCCGCCATATAGATACTATCCCGGGCCCAGCCCGGAATACTGCGGTCATCCATAAATGAGGTGGCATAGCCCGGCGAAGGTGCCCTCCCCTCGAAACCAAGTGCCTTTATTATAATCGTTATGGCCTGGGCCCGGGTAAGATTGCCCTGCGGGCTAAACTGCCCGGGTGCCACACCGCTTATTATGCCTTTATCCACCGCCTGTTTGACATATTCATAATTGCTGTCCGTAACTGCTACATCGCTAAAGATGGAAACCGGCTTTTCCTTCTTGCTCGGTCTCTTACGGGCGGTAGTAGCAGTTTCGGTACGTATGTCGCAGGCTTTGACCACTGCCCGGGCAAAGTCCAAACGGGTCATAGGGGTATCGGCCAGGAAAAACTGGGAATTGCCGTCGAATACGTCCAGGGAATACAATTTGTTAATATCTTCTTCCGCCCAGTGTCCTCCGGTATCACGGAACTTGGGTACGATCAGCCGTTCGATGCGCGGGGTCATACTGGCGTTAAGCTCGGCTACACCGCGATTGCGCCGGTCATCGTTGACGGTCCCCTCCACCACCCGGGGCAGGTCATAATCATAACGGGATACCATCTGCCGGCTGGTGACCCGCACATGACCTCCGGGAAAACTGGAATAGCTCGCCTCATTTTCGTCGTATTTCAAGGTTTTGGTCATACTGTCGGAGACTTGTGCCGTAACGGTTCCCTGCCAAGACTGGGATTCGGTTTCTCCCTCGTCGTCTTTTTTCTGGGAATCCACTTCAATAGTATAATTGATTAGTTGGGTCTCCGTACTGCCCCAGAAATTTTCATAGCCTACATCCCCGCCGCTTATTTCGACTATGGCTTCACCTTCGGTTTTATTTATCTTATAATACTTGCGCGCCGTCAAAGTACCCGATGAAAAGTCGGAAGCGGGACGGTTATCAATAATTTCCCCTTTGGAAAATTGATAATCATCCAGTACATATTTGTCTTTATCGAAGGTTACTGTTTCACTGTAGCTCTTGACCGTGTCGGAGGCTAGGGTCTGACCTTTATCATCCCTCCTGGTATAATCTATCTCATAGGTGACTTTGCGGTCCAGCTTGCCTTTGATAGTTTTATCTTCGGGAGCCAAAGTGAATTTATAGCTTATAGTACGGGAGTCGGTTTTGGTCCGGTCGCTCACCGTTACTTTGCCTACAAACTTAACCGGCTGCCCGGATAGGAATACCAATTCCTGATATTCGTATTCATTATTTACCCCTCCGCAATAATCGGGCGGAGTAGCATTAGCCGGGTAAGACACCATGGTAAAGGCCATAATCATAAGTACGGTAATAAGTTTTCGCATATTTTCCCCTCATCCATTTATTTTTGAGAGTTTTGCATATTTAATTTTTTCCTATGATTAAGC
>DHSK01000171.1:0-22183 GCA_002408445.1 Syntrophomonas sp. UBA5288 | reverse complement strand
TTGCACTCAGGATGACATATAAATAATAGGCCGGGTGACAAACCAGCGCTTATTCATAGCAATGACAAATGGGGTTTTTGAAATTATGCAAAATTCTCATTTTATCAAGAGCAGTTTAACCTTGAAATCATCCCGCAGCAGATAGACTCTATCCCCCGCCGCGAGCATATCAGGATCTGCCAGTGCTCCATTTTTGTAGATCACCGCGTGGTCAAGGCTCATTCTCAAACTGTTGTTTTTCAGCATCCAGCGGCTCCGGTGCTCGCTCCAATCACTGGCGTCGCGGACCGACACGGTCCAGCCCACCTGCTCATCCTCTTCCAATTTTTCGATGGTGCCGGAGGTTATTCTCTGGCTTAAGATTGAATCTGCCTTGGGCTGTACTCCCATGGCGGTGATACGGTCACCATCCGTATAGATATAAGCAAACCAATCCGCCAGATTATGGTCGCTGACGTAATCGCTGTCTTCATCTACGGCATAGTTGCCATTCAATAATTCTCTGCTGCTGATCGGTTCTCCTGTTTTCAGATTAATGATAGCGGTATCATTGTCGTAATATAACTCTTTACTGTCTTTTAGGGATACCCATTTATTCTCTTCCAGGCAGTAGAAATCATCCAGCTCTACTTGATTTTCAACTATTTTATCCAGCCGTCCGGCATAGAGATAATGCTCGCCTATGCCGGAGTTGTTCAGGTTCTCATTAAGTACGCAGACTACATCCGCTACCGCGGTGCCCCCGCGGCCATCGGCCAAGGCTAAAATGTCAGCTTCCTGATTCAGGGCATATTTATCCACCAGGCGTCCGCTCTTGATTATTATGGTACCGTCGTTAAAGCTGAGATTCTTATTGTTGCTCATCTCCAGTGCTTCCGTATACCAGTTGATGTTGTCGATTTTTTCCTGGTAGCTGGCTTCATATTGATTGAGCACCACCATTTTATCCAAACGTTCCCGGCCAAAAACCTCTCGGCCGACCGCATATAAAGTCTTGCCGCGATAATACTTCAGATTAGAGGCGTTCAGGGGGCGTCCGGCGGTATAAATGTTGGTCCGCTCATAAGGCACTTTAACCGGCAGCTCGGCTGCTACCCAGGTTCCATTCTGCAGCATTTCAACGTTATCCAGTGATATCATATCGGAAGTAGTATCGACTAACCTTATTACTCCTTTATAGAGACCTTTTATTTCTACGCTGGGACCTTCAACTTGAATCCGGCTGATTAGATCAGCATCAGCCGTATCAAAAAACAGCTTTACTCTATCCCCTTCATACAGGCTGTCCATGTTGGCTGCCTTACCGCCCCGGGTAACCACGGTTCCGGGGTAGAAGGCAAAAACGGCCTTTTCGGAGGTGGGCAGCGTTATTTCCAATTGTTCCGGTTCTATGGAGGTTACCACCCCGGTCCTGACTTTACTGCCCGGACTGATATAGCCGGGATTGGCACTGGCATAACCTTCTACCGATACTATGTAGTTTCCCTGCAAGACCGCATATATTTCCATTCCGGCGCGAAAATCAGATAGCCGGGCCGTTATTCCGTCCATAGTAAAGGTCGCATTGGCGGACAGAGCCAGGTTATAACGGGTTCCTTCATACGATTCTATGGCCAGGCCGGCGCCACCGCCGGTTATTTGGAGCAGGTATCCTTCAATATAGCCCTGGCTGTATGGTGTGGCCGCTAATGCCGGCGGCGAAGCTATAGTACCAATCAGACTCAGGCTTAATACCAGTATTAAAATTTTAACCGGAATAAATGATTTAGTGATTTTTCTTTTCATTTTTTTAAATTACCTCCTGCTCCCTATAACTACGTAGCGCCCCAGCCGGTTTACCACGGCTGATACCGCCGTGGTCTGAGCACTGTCAACCTGGTTCAGCTGTTCCCAGCTATGTTTATATTCATTATAACGGCATAATGTGGCCTGGCTGATGCGTCTGAGGCTGGTCTTGTCCGAATCAAAGTCCAGGGCCAGAGACATCCCGCCGGCCAGCATATCCAGGGAACTGCTGCTCTTGCCGGTATAAGCATCCGCACTTAAAGCATAAGGCTGGGATATATCGTTGCCCCCGCTTATCTCCAGGCTGCCCCGGTAAGGCGACATCTTAAAACGTACACCGGCGTCAGACTCGGCATTGTCGCGCATCAGACCGACCTTGAAAATCCGGGGATTAAATTGAAGGGCATAATCGGCACCATATACGTTTAGGTCCGGCCCCCCATCATTTATCACTTCCGCCGGAATACTTATCACCAATTCCCGGCATCCGGCCAGTGCTCCGCGGGTAAGATCAATTGTCACCTGACTGCTGTTATCATCGGTGCCTATAGTAACTGTAGCTGTCGTCCCGGATTTGACCTGACTGGTCTTCTCCTCCAGTGAACCGTCATCATCCGGCGGTCCGGCAACCCGGCCGGTAGTTATGGTATTACTGACGGCAGAAGGTTGGGAAGAGCCAAAATTGCCCACCGCTTTAATCACGAATTTGTATTTGGTGCGTGATTCCAGCTCAGAGTACATGAAATCAGTACCGGACACCGTGTCCAGAAATTCCAGCTGGTCATCAATCGACACATACACTTCATAATAACTGGCCCCTTCGACCGCTGCCCAGTGTACCTTTATGTAGCGGTCATATACCAGTTCCGCCACTACTCCGCCGGGAGCCGGGAGCTGGGGCAGCCCGTAGACTATATTGTCATATGGTTCGCTGGCCCCCTTGTCCGGGTTGATGACTATCAGACCTTTGGTATCGACTTTGCCTTTGGGAGTCTTGACGGTTAGCGTTTCCGAATCGATATATTTTACTTCAGTGCCTTCGGTGCCGGATTCCAGGATATAAGGAACTCCGGCTAAATATATAATATTACCGTCATTACTGCCGTTTTCCGCCTTTTTGATGACCGGATTAAATACTACCTTGGCGCCGGCCATAAAGCCCGAGCCTTTTAGCTTGATCTCCTGTCCGCCTTCCACGGAGATCGAGGTTATGCGGGTATTCTCAGTGGGATCGGTAGGATCAACCACCGCTGTGACCCGGGGACAACTCAAATAGGTGAAGTCTACCGGCAGGGACAGTTCTCCGTCCGGATTCTCTATTTTTACGCCGACTTTGCCCGGAGGGCCGGACGGAGCAGTTACCAGGACCGTTTTATAATCAACCACGGTAACATTGTTGGCGGCCACCGGATTTTCACCAAAGTAGACTCTGAGTCCCGCCCGGAAATCTTTACCTTCGATCTTAACCTGGGTACCTCCGCTGGAGGGCCCCTGGTCGGGAGTAAGTTTGTCAATCTGGGGTCCGGTAGTACCTTCGATGAATTGCAGATAAATAGGCGGTATCGCCTGGTCGGAAGCTCCGGAAGCACCATCTTCATTTATTACCAATACCCGGTGTAATTTGCCGATTTCGCTTTGGTTGACCGCCGGCATGGTGAAGGTCAGGCGTCCAGGTAAGATATAGGTTATGTCCGCGGGTTGAATTTTCACCAGATTGGATATCTGGATAACCGCATTCTCGCGAAAATCCTGCCCGATAATACTTATTATGTTCCCGCCCTTACAGGTCAGCCGGACGATTTTAACCGTTTGCCCCTCATATGGTTCAGTTTCCGGGGAATTGCCATCCCGGGTTATATTTATTATGACCGGATGACTGTCCGGATTTTTATATATATACTTGCCCGCGGCCGTTCCCCCGTCGGGATTTACAATCGTTACCGCAACCGTACCCACCCCGTAATAGGAGGGGGTCTTAAGGGTCACCTGGGTATTGCGGACCAAAGTTGCGCTGGGAGAGTAGCCCCGTTCCACCAAAAGCCGGCGGTCATTGACCTCCAGACGCAGCAGTTCATAGCCCGGATAATTCTGGCCATTCTGATTGGTCAGTTTAGTAAGGTCGATAAATCTAACACTGCCATCATAGTTGGTGAATGTTCCCCGGTAAGTCTGTTTATCCTCGGTTATCTCCACCGTAACCTGTCCGCTGCCACTGGCATCGTACTCAACCTTGAGTCCGCCTTCCAGGTTGACGGTGGTGCGTTGATTGTCGATCCGGCCCGAATTGGGCTGATCCCGGGCAATAGTCTTATTGCTGATGTCTCCGAAACGAATGAGCGGCATAGTTACAGAATTGATGCTGGCCGAGCCGGTATAAACCGTAAGCGGGCTTTCAAAAAAGCCGCTGCCATATATATCAACATTGTCCCGCCCCTGTTTTTTACCTTGGTCAGGTACTATCTTGTCGATTTTCGGATTTGAACCCTGGTAGGTGAATTTTACCCGGTTGGAAATGCCGGAATCGTTGTTAACCACATAAACATCTACCGCCCCGGCGGCACCGGCCGGAGTCAATACCTTAAGATAACCATTGGAAAACTCCTGGATGGCGGCCTGGTTGTGGCCAAAGTAAACTTTGGGAAGTATTTTTTCATATCCCGAAGGCAAGTCACCGATGGTCCTGCCGCTATAATCATCCCAACTGCCGTTTTTATTTAAATCGCTGTATGGCTCCCCGGGATCATGGACCATGTCCCGGTCCATGTCTTCAAACGGCTCGAAAAATCTGAAATCCTGGCCGGTAAGTTCGACCACATCGCCGCCTGCAGCACTGCCCCGGTCCGGTACTATTTTGGTTATTTCCGGATAGCTGCTGGGCACTATATAAGTAAAACCGGCCTCTTTACTGGCACTGGCACCATCCGGATTTACTATTACCACCGGTACGGTCAGGCGCCCGATACCTTTATCTTTCCATAAATCACCGGAGTACGGCGGTACCACCACCGTAATTTTCTTTCCATCCACACTGACCGTGGTATCAGGAGCCCCAATATCCACTCCATTTATACTGACCCGGGTCTTTTTTACCCCGTTATCCTGAAAATCAGTACCGCTGATATCTATGGTATAACCACCCGTCGTAGAGCCTTCCGCCGGATCAATAGCGGTAATTTCCGGTCTGGACTGAGGATGGCCATAGTAGTAAAAGCCCTGGCTGCCGGTTTTGCTCGAACGTTTGGTATCCGGATTCACTACGGTTACATCATAATAACCGTCGGCCGGCAGAATAGGCACGATAAAATGCAGCTCATTATTGTTTATTACCTGACTGCGATTGCCGGTAATGATTGAACCGGCGTCAAATTTATAGACCGTCTTCATGGTCAGGGTGGAGCCATTGATAGTTAAGAAACCTTCCCCAACTGCCAGAGGATAGTCTCCGCCATTCAATTTTCGGGCGGTGAGGCTGCCGTTCAGAACGATTATGCTATAAGTATTATTATCGGTACCGCCGGTCAGCCGGATAGTACCGTCCAACTGCCGGCTCAATACGTAATATTTATGATCATTATCTTCATCTTCAAATACTACACTATGGTAATATGATGCCAGCTGCCCGGCGCTGTTTATTACCGGATCGGCAGTGTTGGCATACGGCAACAGCTCGATTTGATTGTATGCATCGCGGTTGTAATCATTTATTTCCTGATTGTTCAACAGAATCCGGGTACCGATCAGTTTGTAAATCTCACCGGGATTGGCAGTGGGGTCGGGCGCAATGAAGTTTTCTCCTTTGACTACTACCAAAGTTCCGGTATTACCGGCCGGCGGCGAAAAGGAGATAAGTTTGGGATCGGTATAGGTAGCCACATAACTGAACGGCCATGTCGCCATACCGCCCTCCGGATTCAGGACCAGCAGCTGGGTAACCCCGGTCCGCCCGGGTGGAGCTTTAAAAGTTATTTTTTGCCCGCTGCCATCTCTGGTTACACCGCTTACCTCTTTGCCATCAATAATGACTTTTACTCCATTTCTGAAGTTCCCGCCGGTAATGGTTACTTCTTCGCCTCCCTGGACCGTCACTACATCAGGCATAACGCTTGATATAACCGGGTCCTGGTCGGTAAGTACAAAATACAGTTTATCCACCAGGGTAAAAGGCAGCCCCTCACCCTCGGAATTTTTTATAGGATTAACCACCCGCACACTGCGCGGGGAGGAATCTGATTCCAGAGTATTTACCGCGATTCCCCCCGGTATTTTTACCAGTATTTTAACCCCGGTTTGCTTTCCCTCCGATCCGTCCAGGAGATTGCCGGAGGCATCAAAAATAGACATTTCCGGTAAGCCGGATACTACTTGTCCCTTATAATCAAGTACCTTTCCGGTATTCATATTGATCTCCATTTCCAGACTTTCACCTTTAAGCAGGCGCACTATCGGATATCTGACCACCGCCGACCCGTTGGGCAGCGTTTCACGGTAAAGCTTGAAATTTTGCCCGTAAATAGCAAACAGGGTTTCATTTTTTACATTATAATCTGAGGCTTTTTTCTCTATTTGAATTTTGTCCGGAGTTATACTTTCAACTATTGGTTTACCCATACTGGGGATAAAGGTAAATCCGATAAAGCTGGTAAATTCCTCAAAAACGTAGGTAATTCCGCCTTTTGTAAAGGTGGTAGCGGTTCTTATTTCAACCGGATAGGTCACGCTTTTTCCATCTATAATAGGAAAAGTAGGAGTTTTCAAGTAGATACGGTCTACGTCCCGGGTGAAGTTGGCAGCATTCTTGGTACCGGCTTCAAAGGCGGCACTGTTGGCTATATTTACCCGTACGGTTTTGGTTATATCGGTGACTGCTCCACCGGCATAAGTACCGGCGCCATAGTTTACAACTGCTTGCAGAGCATCTGCACTAAGGCTGATACTATCGTTAGCAATGGCGTTGTCGGCGGTCAGTCCGGTTATATTGAGGGTACCTAAATAACGCCCCATGATTTCTATGCTCTGACCGGTATCAGGTCCGCTGGCGGGAGAAACGTTAAAAATCTGGACTTTATCCCCTACATTGATAACCGTAAATTTTTGATTTAACTTCAGTTGTTTGAAAACATATTTCATGGGATCTACCGTATCGGTTATCTTATTGGTGAAATAGACATAATATTCCTCACCGGCAGTTAATCCGGCCGGAATTTTAACTGTCACGATATCTATAGTGCCTTCCGCATCTTTCTGGTAGGTGTAATCCGTACCCTTGTTAAGCTGGGTAAAGCTGTCGGTGCCATCGTCTTTTTTCAGGAAAAATACGCTCATGTCCTGCTTCAGATTTTCAGCCCGGAAATACACGACCGAGCCTTTTTCGCCCCGGTTGGGGAACATACTGATATTGTCCGGGGTCGAAACCCCGTCCATCTCATCATAAACCCGGAAGATATTGAGATAGCGGTAGGAAATATTAACCGGGGTGCCGTCCGGTGCGCTGAAGTTTCTTTCAAAGCGGATATTATAAAGCCCGGTATTGGTTACATTAATGGGGGTATTGTTTTTTAATTCGCTGGATATTTCAACTTCATTTATTTGGTCATAGTAATAGCCCTTATATTCGGTGCCGTCAAGTTTGGCAGCATTAGCTACCACGATACCAAGGGTATCACCTGCTTTGATAGATTTCGGATTCAAGGAAGTAATCCGGGACATATTGGTTTCTGCTATATTATATTCCTTGGTACCGCCCGGCCCTTCTATGAATAAAGTCTGGCCGATTTTATCAGGCTCTATGGTATACTGTTTTATTCCATCACCCCCGGTGGGGTTGGTAAGGGTTATTAACTTTCCCGCACTATCCAGATAGCGTACCGTAGTTCCACCCAGATATGTCCCTTTAATGGTCAAATAATAAGTATCCGGAATCTCTATACTGTTATACTCTTTGGATATGCTTATGCCCGTGACGGTGAATGGTTCTGCGCCCAGCGCCTGTCCCGGGAGCAGCGCCGAAAATCCCCCGGCCAGTAACAACATCAAAAGGGCACTTACGATGCCAAAATACCTTCTTCTCATAATATCCTCCCTACTCCACTATTACAAAAATTCCCGGGCGGGTGTTATTTACTAGAACCGTGCGCTCCAGCCGGTTAACCGTACCAGGCGCCTCCAGCCAGTTGCGCAGGGAATCATCATATCTTAATACTTTGAGGTTGTCTCCGTCACTTAAGCTATAGGGCAGTTCGATCTTAACCCGGTCCACCCGGAAGTTGTCTCCCCCCACTTCGATGTAATCCGAAAGCGGGACTCTTCCTCTCAGCTTGCTGCCGAGTTGCGCGCTGCGAGAAGCATCCACCCGTCCCAGCCGTAGTGAAACATTGTCTCTGTTTTTATCTGAAGCAAGGGTCAGACCATACAAAGTTATATCAGCCCAGCGGGACCAGGCTGCCAGTTCGCCGATACGGTCCCCGCGCCGCCCTTCAAAGGTAATGGTACGGGTCAGGACTTTTTCTCCCATTAATTTATCCAGATCAAGGGCCAGATAATTTCGGTCCCGGTAATCACTGTCCAATTCCAGGATCGCTTCACTGCTATTCACTCTCTCCACCACATCGCCTATCCTGCCCTCACTTTTGGTGCGCTGCCCCTCTGTGGGCGGATCATTATCCGACCGGGCTACTACACTGAGTGCATTGTAAAGGGTTTGCTGATGGTTACTGTCGTTTATTACGGTTACATTGTAAACTCCGGGCTTTAAGCGGCTGCTGCGGGGCAGAACCGCCTTTAGGCTGGTTTTTCCGTTGGAAGTAATGCTGCTTACGCTATCAGCCCAGCGGTCATTGAATTTGACCGTCACCCCGGAATTGGAAAAGAAGCTGCCTTCGATGAGAATATACGTCCCGCCCGGGTAATCCTCCACCACGCTCCCCGGTGAAACGGTCAAGACCGCAGGAACCGGCATGGTGGTAAATGACCAGGTGGTAAGGGCATTCCCCTGACCTCCGGTGAATTTAACTATATATTCATTAAGGGATACAATATAAGTAGTCTGAGGTCTTAATAATCTTACCGGAATGTACAGCGTATCGGTGGTGCGGTTATACAGATAAGTATCGATACAGCGGTTGCGTTCGGTGCTATCGCTTATATTTTCAATCCAATCCAGGAAATCGGTGTCGATCATTGAGGCCTGGCTGCCTCCTTCAGCATAAACCGAAGAAGTCCTAAGCCGGTTAAGCGCACTTTCAGCTTGATTGAATTCCAAAGTTCCATCCGGGTCCTGCCATTTCACACTCAGGAAATAGCGGGTAGTACCGTTAATCGACTGGGGCAAGAGCCCTTTTTCATCATACTGGCTGCCGGTCCCCGGATAAAAAGAAATGGGCACCGGTACCCCCCGGGAAAGCACCTGCAGCGTGATCTCTACTGCCGCAGCGGCCTGCTGGGAATTACTGGCATCGCCGTAGAAAACATCTACCCGGTAAGTGCCGCTGGCCTCTTCCTTTCCCAACCCCATGGCGTTATTACCTTTCAGCATAACTTTTAACGTACCGGCGTCTATTAAATCCAGGTCCTCCCGGGCAATAATAAATGGCTGCAAATCCAGACATCTGCCTGCAATAGGGGTAAGTACCACTTTTTGAATGTCGGCCAGATTACCCCCCCTGATCTGGCAAAAAGATTGTCCGGTTGCAATATCCACCGCACTAAGCGCGACCGGTTCAACCGCAACTATTGAAACTGCCGCAGCCGTAACAAAACTTATAGTCAAGGCCTGGTTAGTACTGCTCCCCCCGGCCTCTATAAAAGTGCCGGCCGGTATATTTATGGTGTAAAGCGTGCCTTCATTTAAAGAAGAATTTAATTGTAATTTTAAAGTTCCGTTATCCAGCTGCGGAGCAAATTGGGTTGTTGCATACACCGCATCCCCGGTTACCGTTATTTCATCCAGACTATGTCCCGGGTTCAGGGCAGCCGCAAGATTGGCCCCGGTATCGGAAAAAGTTATCTGCATATAGGCAAAATCGGTCACTACCCCGTTAAAGCCGGCCGTATTAAGGTCAATCATGCTGCCGTCCAGCTTAACAACACTGACCGACGTTCCCCATTCTTTTTCAACCGGTGCGGCCTGCGCCGTACCAGGTATAAAGTTCAACATCAAACACCATAGCATTATGCAGCAACATATTTTTTTGGCCGACATGTTTTCACTCCTGTACATTATTCTTATCAGGTCCTGGCCTGACTTTACGACATAGATACTTTTTTTATCGTAAAATTATTGATTTTTCTTTACTGCATCCCGATTTCTGCTATTAATTATTTTGATAAAAAGCATTAATCTCTGCTGCCACTTCTTCAAAAGCTACTACCACCAGGGGATCGAACAGTGTCCCGGTGGCTTTTTTTATCGTCTGCACCGCCCGGGCATGATTAAGTCTTTCCTCCTCCGGGCACAGCCGCACCAGAGCATCATACACATCGGCTACCGCTATAATCCGCGCCAGGAAGGGAATGTCATTGCGGACCAGGCCCTGCGGATAGCCTTGACCGTCATAGCGTTCATGATGGCTTAAGATGGCTTCTTTTATCGGTGTGAAGAACTCATCTTCCGGCAGCAGGGCCGCACCCTGTAGCGGATGTTCCCTTCCCGCCTTTTCTTGTTCCCCGTCCCCGGCCCTTATTTTGCCGGCATCATGCAACAGGGCGCTATATTTTATGGCCTGGGATTCTTCGGGGGTCAGGTTGAGCCGGCCGGCTATCAATATAGCCGCAGCCGCTACCCTTTCAGAATGGCCGGCAAAAAAGGGCTGCTGCGTATCAATAGCATTGATCAAGGCCTTAATAATGGCCGTCGCATGAGCCTTTTCCGTTTCATAGAGCCGGTGCCGGATAATGGCATTGGCCGCACACAAGGTTAGCCTCCCTACCATATCCTGCTTCTGGTCCAGGCGGATGGGCGAATCACTGCCGACATATAATACTCCCATTAGCTCGTCCCCGTTTTTAACCGGCAGTGCCATTAATTCTTTTACTTCACTTAGGTCAAATAAAGCTGCCAATTGGCTGTCGTCAGGATTGGGCCATATAAAGGCGGCCTGGCGTTCCCTGACCAGAGCATCAACGGTTGTAATCATCTGCTCATCCCATTCATCATTAACGCCTGCTTCTGCGGAGGGCAGCTGCGCACTGAAGTATACCTTATCTGCTCCAGTCCCCTTTTTAATAGCTTCCTGCAATCGATTTAATACCAGCCGGGGTGGACAGTTGGTCAGACTATGTTCGGCTTGGCTTATAAAATTCAGCTCATTTATGGAATTGCGGCGCTGTTCGCCTAACGCCAGCAGATAGGCAACTATACATCCGGCACCCAGAAACAAAACGGCTGCCGCCAGATGGGGCAGCAAATTACTAAGTTCCAGTGCGGCGACCAAAGCCGTAACCGCCAGGCAAACCATAATCAACTTTTTCATATTCATGTCTTAACCCACCCCCGGTAATTATTAGGCATCTTTTTAAACTTTCTCCACCCAACCGGGATATCCTACCAGCACTTAATACGAAAATACTGTTCTTGTCATTCTGAACGCAGTTAAGAATCTTACCGATATTGATACTTAACCAGGAAGGATCCTTCGTTAACACTCAGGATGACGCATTTTCAATGGTGGTTAAAACTTTCCTCAGGTGTTTCGGATTTTAAAAATTCAGTGTCATTCATAATATTCAGCGTCTTCAGCGTCTAATTTTCGTATTAAGACATTTAAGTTTGATTTATCACAAAATTCTTAATTGACAAGGTCAATTTACCTGTTTTATTATATGATTAAAAGTTAATATACTCATATAAGGAAGGTGAGAATACATTTCATGGATTTAGTAGTAATACTTAAAGCGCTCAGTGATGAAAACCGTTTACGGATTCTGAATTTGCTGCGCAATGAAAGGCTTTGTGTAGGGGAACTGGAGACTGTCTTGAACATGACCCAATCCAATGTATCCAGACATCTGATCAAGCTTAGAAACATTGAAATGATTACTCAGCAAAAGAAAGCACAATGGGTTTATTACCAGATTAACCATTCCTTTAAAAAAAGGCATCCTATTCTTCTGGAATTTCTTTATAAAGAACTGGATAAAATGGCTCAATGTAAAAAAGACCTCGATAATCTCAGCAATTATAAACAAAAGCTTAACCCAGAACTGGAGAACGCGCTGATCGAAAACATAAATAATATAAGCTCCCAAGTAAACCAAACGGGAATTATACCCACTTAACCGCTTACATGCGGCGCGTTGGTTGGTTTTCAGAGCATCTCCTTAACAAAGCCTTATTCACAACTTACAAGGAGGAGATAGTAATGAAGTCAGCTAAACAGCTAATAAGCACCACCGTACTTAATCAGGGAATTAATTATATCGAAAAGGACCCGGTCGCTAATGCTGCCAAGCTGGTAAATTGGGGATCAAAACTGGCCGTACGGGAAAATCATAAACAGATTGCCCGGAGCTTCCAAAAAATTATAGATGATCCCGGCAACCACTGGAATACCCTGCTGCAAAAAGTACTCACGGAATATGATAATCAGGTTATTAAAAAATTTATTATTAACTTCATGGTAAATGCCACCCTGCTGGGGGTACCACAACAGGAAAAAATGCGGACTCAATACCATTGTAATGTCCCTTGGGCTATACTCATGGACCCAACTGCCGCCTGCAATCTTAAATGTACCGGCTGCTGGGCCGCCGAGTATAAGAAAACCGATTCCTTAAGTAATGAGGTCCTGGATCGGATAATCAATGAGGGTAAGGAACTCGGTATATATATGTATATCTACTCCGGCGGTGAGCCCCTGGTGCGTAAGCATGATTTAATTAAATTGGCCAAGAAACATGATGATTGTATGTTTCTGGCTTTCACCAATGCTACCTTGGTCGATGACGATTTTGCCGCCGAAATGGTAGAGGCCGGCAATTTTGCCTTAGCTATAAGTATCGAAGGCAATGAAGCAGAAACCGACATGCGGCGCGGTCAGGGTACTTATCAGAAAGTAATGCATGCTATGGATATACTTAAACAGCATGGTGTACCTTTTGGTTTCTCTACCTGCTATCATCGCTACAATACCAATTCGGTAGGTTCAGACCAATATATTGATCTTATGATTGATAAAGGCTGTTTGTTCGGCTGGTATTTTACCTATATGCCACTAGGCAAGGATGCCAAAACAGACCTTCTGGCTACGGCGGAACAACGGGCCTACATGTATCACCGTGTGCGGGAAATGCGCAGCACCAAACCTATCTTCGTGCTGGACTTCTGGAATGATGGCGAATATACCGAAGGATGTATCGCCGGCGGGAAAAAGTATCTGCATATTAATGCCAATGGTGATGTTGAACCATGTGCCTTTATCCATTATTCCAATGCCAATATTAAAGACGTGAGTTTGCTTCAAGCCTTGCAGAGTCCTATTTTCCAGCAATACTATGAGGGCCAGCCCTTTAATCATAACCATTTACGGCCCTGTCCGTTGCTGGATAATCCTGAAAAACTAAAAACCATGGTACGTAAATCGGGAGCCGTATCGACCCAGCCCATTGATAAAGAATCAGTTGACGATTTAACGGCCCGTACTGCCGATGCCGCCCACGATTGGTCCATCACCGCCGAGCAGCTCTGGCAGCAGCATCTGGCGCAAACCGACGCTTCCCCGCAGTTGCGTCAAGCTCAATAAAATCATTCAGACAGACAATAAAGGCCATGTTTTCATTTATGAATACGTGGCCTTTTTATTTCATCTCGATGAATTCCAATTTTTCACCATCCGGGCCGGAGAAAAACATGATCTTTTTACCCTCTAAAACCTCTTTGGGTTCCTCAAACAGGCAGTCTATACCCAGTTTTTTCAGCCTATCCACCTCGGCATCAATATCGGTTACCGCGAGAGCCAGATGGTCAATCGGCCCGGCCGGGCGATACTCCGCCGTTACATTCTTATGTTGAATCAGTTCCAGGACTCCCCCGTCCAATCTTAAAAATACGATTTTGATGTTATTATCTTCAAATTCTTCTATGTACTCACATTCAAGAACCTGCCGGTAAAAAGCGGCCGATCGTTCACAATCCCCTACTACAATGCCTGCATGAGCCAATTTATACATTCTAGAATCAACTCCTGTCCGCTGTAATAAAAATGTTTATTCTGATTACGATGCTGCATACTATATATATGGCCGTCATTCCCGGGGCCATACGGGAAATGCCCGATCGGCAATAATGCACCGTCTACTTAGGCGGAGCGTATGCTAACAGCTCCTGCAGGGTAACAAAACGATAGCCCTTCTTCTGGTATCCTTTGATTATCAACGGTAATGCCTCTATGGTTTTGGTGCGATTTAGCCGGCCATCATGAGCCAGGATGATAATGCCGGGTTTAGCTGCTTTTATGACCCGGTTCGCCATTTTCTCGGGTGTCTTCGACAGGCGATGTTCCACCCCGATGGTCCACAAGACTAGTTGGTAGCCGCTGCTCTCCGCAATTTTAACCGTGTCACTGGTAAACAGGCGTTTGGGGGGCCGAAAATAGCAAGGCT
The DNA here is from genome assembly GCA_002408445.1 of Syntrophomonas sp. UBA5288. Taxonomy (GTDB): domain Bacteria; phylum Bacillota; class Syntrophomonadia; order Syntrophomonadales; family Syntrophomonadaceae; genus UBA4851. The sequence continues at coordinate 7,804 of DHSK01000171.1, read as the reverse complement.
TGCGGCCGGTGATAGATTCTATTACCTGTCCGGTGCGAACTATTTCCTCCTCGGTTGATACGGCACGGTCTTTGACTAAATCAGGATGAGTATAAGTATGGTTTTCGACCTCATGTCCTGCTTTTATTTCCTGTCTGATTATTTCCGGATAATCGGCACAATTCTCTCCGACGACAAAAAAGGTAGCCTTGATCTGGTATTTCTTTAAAATTTCCAGTACTTTAGGCGTATATTGGGGATCAGGTCCATCGTCAAATGTTAATGCCACCAGTTTAGTCTTGCCGGTATCACCTTTGGTGATAATCTCATGATTGAAGTTGGATACTACTAAATACGATTTTCTTAATGCCAGCTCGTCTTGCATCCAGGTTACACAGAAAACGCCTGCCAGCAGGCCGGATATAACTATTACTATCAGTAACGTCCATTTTAGGGCTTTCATATAATCCTCCGTTTATCAACAGTAGGTCAGCCCTTCCCCTGGTTTCTTAATCCTCCACCCTTGCTCCCCCCTGCCGGGGATAACTTTTCTATATTAAGTTTTCCGGATTCAATCCTTCTAATTCAGGCAAGATAAACCGCCCGTCTTTTCTGACCAGGATATCATCCAGATAGATCTCCCCTCCACCATAAGCCGGAGTCTGAATCAGGACCAGATCCCAATGAATAGCTGATTGATTGCCATTGGAGCATTCCTCGTAGCAGTTGCCGGGGGTGAAATGAATGGACCCGGTTATCTTTTCATCAAATAAGGTGTCTTTTATGGGACTGGTGATAAAGGGGTTTAGTCCGAAGGAGAACTCGCCGATGTAACGGGCCCCCTCATCCGTATCCAGAATCCGGTTAATTCGCGAGCTATTGTTGGCGGTCGCCTGTACGATTTTCCCATCTTTGAATTCAAACCTGATATTTTCAAAAGTAACGCTCTGATAAAGAGCAGGTGTGTTGTAGGTTATAACACCATTGACCGAATCGCGGACCGGTGCGGTATAGACCTCGCCATCAGGTATGTTGCGTCTGCCGTCACACTTGACCCCGTTAATCCCGGCGATGGAGAAGCTGAGATCGGTTCCCGGTCCGACCAATCTAACCTTGCCGGTCCGGTTTAAGAGATTCAACAGCGGGTCCATAGCCTGGGACAAGCGGTTGTAATCCAGAGTACACACTTTAAAGAAATGGTCTTCAAATGATTCGGTACTCATTCCGGCCGACTGCGCCATGGAAGCAGTCGGATATCTTAACACCACCCATTTGGTACGGGGAACTCTGATGCGCGAGTGCACTTCATCGAAGAAATACTTCTGGTACATTGCCATCTTTTCCGGCGGAACATCAGAGAGTTCGGCGGCATTGTCACCGGAACGAATCCCGATATAAGCATCCATGTCCTGCATACGCCGGACTTCATAGTCAGCCATCAGCTTTATTTGATCCAGGCCGGTCTGCATTAATATACTGCGTTCCACGGCACGATTTTTAATGCTGACAAAAGGTATGCCTCCGGCTTCATAAGTCTGCCGAATTAATTCCTGCACCAGCGGCAGTTCCAAACCGGTTGATTCGATAAGTATTTTTTCTCCGGCTCCCAGGCGGCAGGAATAATTGATCAAAGTATTAGCCAGTTTGCCGATCCTTGCATCTAACATGATTCAACCCGCTCTCTTAATATTTTTTGAAGTCTATTTGTTATTATACCTCTTTTAGGGGTGGATATATGAGGAGGCGATGACCAGCTATTTCCCGAGCAAATACGTAAATACGGTTTATTTTGAATTGTCTGGAAAATATGGTCGTATTATGAAGGATTTTTTTACTGCATCTCGAATATCTGTTACAAGAATGTATGGCTTGGGAGGAGTGGGTATGATAGACATTTTAAGCTCAATTAAAAAGCTACACTCCCAAGTATCAACCATAGATATTATTTCCCTGCATCGTTTTGATGAACATCTTACCGTATTATATGTTAATCCGGGTGCACAAAAAGTCTTGGGATATTCGCCCAACGAACTGGTGGGCCAGAGTGTCTTCGATTATATGGACCTCAATGAGGCGGAGCAGCTTAACCGTATAGCACAGTGGATCAATGCCGACATGGAATATACCGGGCAGATAAGATGCCGGACCAAAGCACAGAATTGGGTATGCCTGGAAGCCAGGATGCTATTGCTGCCAGGTGGAATGAATGAACCGCAAATACTCTTCTTAGCCCGTGATATAAGCGCCCGCAAGCAGTCCTGCAGCATCCGGCTGGAGGGAGACAAACGGTATCGGGCCATCGTGGAAGACCAGACCGAACTTGTTTGCCGTTTTCTGCCCGATACCCGTATCACTTTTGTAAATGAAGCCCTTTGCCGTTATTTTAAACAGAGCAAAGCAGATCTGCTGGGTCAGAGCCACCTGGATCTTTTATTGCCGGAAAACCGGGAAGAATCCTTACGTTTGTTAAAATCTCTAACCGCGGACAACCCGGTTTTCAGTTCTGAACAGCGGGTGCTGGATGCCGATAACAATATACGCTGGCTGCAAATAACGGATCGGGCCATTTTTGATGATGATTTAAACTTGGTGGAATATCAGTTCGTAGGTCATGATATCACCGAACGCAAACAAGCCGAAATCGCGCTTAGAGAATCGGAACAACGTTTGGCCGATATTATTAATTTTCTGCCTGATCCTACCTTTGCCATCGATATCGGCGGGCGCCTTATTACCTGGAACCAGGCCGTAGAGGAGACCACCGGGGTGCTGGCCCAGGATATTCTGGGTAAGGGCAATTACGAATATTCTCTAAAGTTTTATGATACCAGGAAACCTATTTTGATCGATCTGGTACTCCATCCGGACCTTAATATGAACAAACATTACCGGGAATATAGCTTTATCCACAATACCCGTGAAAATCTGGTAGCTGAAGTATCCGTACCCAATTGGAATGGTAAAAAATCAGATCTGTGGTGTATAGCCAATCCCCTTTATGATACGAAGGGCAACCTGGTTGGGGCCATTGAATCGGTACGCGACATTACCGACCGCAAACAAACGGAACGGGCGCTTAAACAGAGCGAAGAACGGTATCGTACCTTATTCAGCACCATGAACGAAGGTCTGGCCTTAATGGAGGTCATTACCGACAGCGAAGGCAATCCATATGATTTTAAGTACCTGGACGTCAATCCGATGTTTGAAAAGATGGTGGGCTACAGCCGTGACTTGCTTATCGGACGCCGCTTGCGGGAGATTTTTTCTGATGAAAGATCTTCCCTGCGCATCGAACAGTACACCAAGGTGGCTTTGACCGGTAAACCGGTTGAATTTCAATGGTATGAATCCAATATGGATAAATATTTTGATGTTATTGCTTTTTATCCGGGAGAAGGGCAATGTGCAGCTCTGTTTATTGATATCACCAATCGCAAAGAGACCGAGCTGGCCTTGCGTTTATCCGAAGAGAAGTTTTCCAAGGCTTTCAGTTCCAGCCCTAACCTCATCGTGCTGAGTACGATCAATGACGGTTGCTTGATTGAAGTAAACGATAATTTCTGTTCCATCACCGGTTACAACCGCATGGAGGTCATAGGCCGATCCTCCGCCATGGCGGATCTCTGGCAGAACCCCGAAGAACTGAGCGAGTTAAAAATGATTCTTACCAATAAAGGGTATATTCGCAACCGGGAAGTACGTTTACGCAGCAAATCAGGAGATGAAATTATCGGGCTGGCTTCAGCGGAACTCATTAATATCAATAATAAAATATATATGATCGGAACCATGATCGACATCACTGAACAAAAACAGATGCAAGAGGAAATGGCACGTTTGGACCGGCTTAATCTGGTAGGAGAAATTGCCGCCAGCATAGGGCACGAGATCCGCAATCCTATGACTACTGTACGCGGTTTCCTGCAATTGCTGGGCAATGAGGCTATTTACAAAGAGGACAGACCTTATTTTGAATTGATGATTGAGGAACTTGACCGGGCCAATGCTATAATCACCGAGTTTTTATCCCTGGCCAAGAATAAGACAGTTGATTCCAAACTCCACAACCTTAATTCCATCCTGGAGAATGTCTATCCGCTGCTGCAGGCTGATGCGCTGGGCCAGGACAAGCGGGTCAAACTGGAACTGGCTCGCATCCCCAATGTTATGGTGGATGAAAAAGAGATTCGTCAGCTGCTCTTAAATCTGGTTCGCAACGGAATGGACGCTATGGATGCCGGCGGTACCATAACCATCAAAACTTATGTGGAAGACGATCAGGTTGTTTTATCCATCCATGATCGCGGCTCCGGCATTCCTTCCGAGGTACTGCAGCATCTGGGCACACCTTTCTTTACTACCAAGGAAGATGGCACCGGATTAGGCCTGTCAGTCTGTTACAGTATTGCAGCCCGTCATAATGCCAGTATCAACATAGAAACCGGCGATACCGGCACCACCTTCTATATCGGTTTTCAATGCGCATCCTAAAAATCACCGGAAGAATATCTCATATCCGTAGCCTGCCCTACGGCCCCGACGTCAGGAGCGGGCCTCAGGGCTGGTTTTTTATGTGCCATTCTCTGCACCGGCCTGCGTCCTAAATAGTGACCGGAGGGAACATCAGTTGTGCCCTATGGGTGAAGGGCTATCGCCCTGCGTCCTTAATAGTGACCGCAAGGGAACATCAGTTGTACCCGCAGGGCATAGACCGGCCTACGGTTTTATATTTCGAATTAAACAGCAAAGCCGCGATAAACTTGAGGCCACAGATGGTCAAAAAGTGCCCATATCCTAGAGCGAGCAAAAAAGTCCAGAAGCAAGGCATTAAGGGAAGACTATGATTGAGGCGTACTGAGGTACGTCGATTGAATGGTCTTCCCTTAATAACGCAGCTATTGGGCTTTTTTGACGCTCTGAAGCCGCGATAGATTCGCGGCTTCTATATTTCCTCTACTGTTATGCCCGGCACCATTACAGGTCTGGTTAACCGTGCTTCTGCACTTTGGCCCAGGTATCCCGCAGTGATACGATGCGATTAAATACCGGTCCGGCATTGCTGCTGTCAGAATCCACGCAAAAGTAGCCCTGCCTTAAGAACTGGAATTTATCGCCCGGCTTCGCTTCTGCCAGTCCGGGTTCAACCCGGCAATCCTTCAGTACTTCCAGTGAATCCGGATTAAGATTGGCTTTATAATCCAGCCCTTCCGCCTCTTCATCCGGATTTTCACTCATAAAGAGTTTGTCATATAAACGTACTTCCGCCGGTACTGCGTGGGCAGCCGATACCCAGTGGGAGGTACCTTTGATTTTACGGCCGCTGGTCGCTCCCCCGCTTTTTGATTCGGGATCATAGCTGCAGTGCAGTTCAGTAATATTACCTTTTTCATCTTTTACGACCGATTCACATTTAATAATATAAGCATGTTTAAGACGTATTTCTCCGCCCGGGGTCAAACGGAAGAACTTTTTAGGAGGATTCTCCATAAAATCTTCCTGTTCAATATAAAGCTCGCGGGTAAATGGTATCTTGCGGGAGCCGGCATTAGGATCCTCCGGATTATTCTCCGCCTCCAGCCATTCCACCTGACCTTCCGGATAATTGTCCAGAATTACCTTAAGCGGACGCAGAACCGCCATTACCCGTGCAGCGCGCCGGTTCAAGTCTTCTCTTATGCAATGTTCCAGCAAGGCGATATCTACCATGCTGTCCCTTTTCGCCACCCCAATACGTTCACAAAAGTCGCGAATGGCTTCCGGGGTATAACCGCGCCGGCGCAAACCCGAAATAGTCGGCATACGCGGGTCATCCCAGCCCCTTACATAGCCTTTTTCCACCAGTTCTCTTAATTTTCTTTTGCTCATTACCGTATAACTTAAGTTCAGCCGGGCAAATTCGATCTGCTGCGGTCTGCCATGTTCTTTTACCCCATAATCGACATTATCCAGCACCCAGTCATACAAAGGACGATGGTCGGCAAATTCCAGGGTGCAGATGGAATGAGTAATGCTTTCCATCGCATCAGACAAAGGATGGGCATAATCGTACATGGGATAAATGCACCAGGTATCACCGGTGCGATGATGTTTGGACCGTAAAATCCGGTATATCACCGGGTCTCTCATATTTAAATTAGGTGAGGCCATATCAATTTTGGCCCTTAATACCCGGCTTCCATCCGAAAACTCCCCTGCCCTCATCCGGCTGAAAAGGTCCAGATTCTCCTCTACCGAGCGCATGCGGTAAGGACTTTCCTGCCCGGGTTCGGTCAGGGTTCCGCGATACTGTCTGATTTCATCCGCGCTCAAATCACAAACATAGGCTTTCCCGGCCTTAATCAGCTGCACGGCATAGCCATATAATTTTTCAAAATAGTCGGAAGCATAGAATCTGCGCTCCTGCCAGTCGAATCCCAGCCAGTGCACATCCTCCTGAATCGAGTCAACGTATTCCACATCTTCCTTGCTGGGATTGGTATCGTCAAAACGCAGGTTGGTTATGCCCTGATTGGCCAGCGCCAAGCCAAAGTTCAGGCATATTGATTTGGCATGTCCTATATGTAAATAACCATTAGGTTCAGGCGGAAACCTGGTATGAACTCTGCCTTCATTTTTGCCCTGGGCCAGGTCTTCACTGATTATAGTCTGAATGAAATTGGTCGCTACGGGAGCAAGCCCGTTATCCGGTTCCGCATCTGTTTGTGTCATCTTACCAGTTTCCTCCTCCAAAGGTATTGTTTTTATATATTGTAACCTCTTTTATAAAAACTTTTCATTTATTATAGCATTAAGTAACTCAATTTCTTTACATTCCACACCATTCCCGGAAATCCTTTTAAATATGTACCTAAAAGCCTCCCTTAAGTATTCTTACCCCCAGGATCCAATGTTAACCTTTTACCAGCTCAAACCATACCTTATATTAGCTATAATTCCAAAGAACGGGGGGAAGTATCTATGTTTCCGCCTCTTCCAAAACCCCTTAGGCTCGTGCGTTCAAATCCCCCGAACGGTGCCGCCGGTGTTTCTATTCAGCTAAGAACCATTCTGCTGGTATTTGATCAAAATGTTGTAAGTGACAATGTATGGAACCGCAATAAATGCCAGATTGAAATGTATCATGGCCCTAACCGTGTAGCGATCAATGTAGCCCGGGTACCGGATACGGTAGATTACAACCAATGCCGCAACATTTACGTAAAACCGTTAAGACCACTTTTACCCTGGACCAGATACCAGGTGGTGATCTGTCCGGAACTGGAGTCCAAATTCGGGGATATTTTAGGGAAAACGGTTACCCTCACCTTCAAAACGGGCCGCCGTCCGCCTGAAGCTGAAGAATAATGGGAATAAAGAGCCTTGCTGTATCATCAAAGCTCAGCAAGGCTCTTGCATTGTTTAATTTTTTACCAAAAACCAGATTATTTCACAATCTTCCTCACTATCATTGAAGGCCCAGTGTTCTTCCCCGGCCGGGATAAAGGTGACCTGACCGCCAGAAACCTGATATTCGCGTCCGCCGCTCATGGTTTTAATGGAACCTTTGAGGATAATCGAGTACTCGTCGGCCTCATGCACACCCATTCCTTCGGCCGGTACTCTGGCTCCGGGAGGAAAAATTACCGTACCCAGGGTGACCTCGCTGCCGCTGGCATTTTGGCGGTCCAACAACGTTTTCATCAGCACATCGGGCCGGTCGGCTGCCTTTACATCTTGAATTTTCACTATCTCCAATTTATTGTTCCCCCTTCTGTATCCGGGCCGGAGTGAAGCCTTCCACGGCCAGGGTTTGGGGATCAATAATAACTCCGTAATCATCACG
>DHSK01000115.1 GCA_002408445.1 Syntrophomonas sp. UBA5288 | reverse complement strand
TCCAACCGGATATCAAAATCCACAATGCTAGGTCCCTCCGCCTTTTGTGCCGGTGGAGTTGTTGGTTCTGCTTTTAGCGCCGGCGCCGGTGGAGTGATTGGCTCAGTAGATGGTGTTATGCCGAAGTATTTCAAGACCACTTCGAATCCTTCCTGATCAGTTAGAACCGCATAACTTCCAACTTTTTTCTTTTCAGCTGCCTTCCGCATTACGTCCAAACTTTTTGCGATTGACTTATCATCTGCTAAGATTTTTTCAGCTGATTCCGGATTGGACTGCAGGTACCATATCAAGAACCCACCGACCGCTTGCATATATGATGAATTACGATCCTTCTCCATTTCAGCCGTAAGCTTATTGATTGCTTGATTGAGCATATTGCACCTCCTCAGGTGGTTGCCAATCCCATAGGCGCTGGTGGCCTTTGACCTGGATGGGTGTAACCAACTGGTGAACATTCTCCAACTGCCAGGCGTAACGGCCCGGGGCCCAGTCGCCAAACAGAATCTCTTGCTCACTCACGTCGTGCCATTTCATTTTCCCGTACCAATATCCGGTTTCCCATGGGGCACTACTGAATTCCTGTATTCTGTCAATTTCCCAGCAGCCTACCAGTTCCGCTATAGCTATTACAAATCCAAATGGAAGTTTTTTAAACTTATCATCGCCAAACTCATGCCCAAGGCTTCTCAGAAATTGCGTGTCCAATTCAGCCAATGTTTGAGCATACGGAGGATAATTCCTTGCAGCATGAATAGCTATCTGCCCCCTGTAACTTGTAGCCCAGCTCCGGGTCTCATATTTCTTCGCACCGATAGCAACCAGCGAGGCCCAGGGCTGCCATAAAGTAATTGCTTTCATTATTCACGCCGCCCCCTTCCGCTGGGCCAGGTATGCAGCTTCGCTCACCATTTCGAAATCAACCACCCATACCAGCTGATGCGGATCCCAGCGTCCATGATTTTGTTTCCATGCTTTTCGATATCCCGGGATGTGCGGGAATCCTTCCCGGCGTGCATCTTTATCACTTATCTGTCCCAGGAACTCCTGCCTGAGGCCGGTGATTCTCAGGTATGCAAAAGGCTTGCTGCCTATGCCGGTACCGGCTTGATATATCCTCCCGATCGTCCAGCGCTTGCCGCCGGTAAACCGGGCTTGTTTTTTCTTATGTCTCAGGATCATCAATTTTTCGTCCGGCCTAAAAATCAACATTCAAATACAGCCTCCTTTCGTGCTTATCCGTTTTAGCAGACTACGCACTAACTGAACGATGGTTCCGGTTCTGCATCTACTTCAACCTCATCTTCTAGATGCTCTGAATCAATGTCGATCCTTGAACCGCTCTGATTCAGCCTCATAAGGTAAATTTCGAATGCATCAAGGTGTCTTAGTGATTCGATGGAAGAGTCTATCTCCAGGGACAATGACCATGCATATTCACGATATCTGGAGAGCCGGAGCTCGTAATTAAGCTCTTCATCTTCCTCGCATTCAAAAATAATCCTTGCATGCCTAAAACATGACCATGACCGCTCATCTTCATAATCTACCTCCATGGTCACATTAACATTTTCGTAACTGGGCCCGTCCTCAAGAATGACATCAAGCTCGCTCGTATCAACATTTTGAGCAACATATTTTATGTATTCCTCGAATATATCTGACACTTTGACCGACTTAGGGAAGTCATTTTCAGTCATTAATTCTTTGAAATTCTCAAGGATTTTCTTATTGTCCAGTGAGGTCTTTTTAAGAATCTCTGTTAAAATAAAATCAAGTTTTACAATATATTTCGAATAGTCGTAAGAGGATAATTGCGATACCATGACTCCTTTAATCTCTTTTTCAATAACCTTAGTTACATCGCCATAGCTGCCCATTAGATTGCCCAGAGCAGTATTGATGCATTTTTCAAGGTTCTCCGCTACCAGTTTTTCGATTATGCCTTCCTCTAATTTAGCCTGTATAACGTCATTGATTTTTGTTTCAATGCTCATTTAAATCCCTCCATTTTTGATGTTGATGTTGAGTTTAAATAACAACCTACTCGGCCATAAACAGTCCCGTCACAGCCAAAAATAATAATATCTGCACCGTTGGCCGGTTAAGAAAAGCGCGTACCTTGTCCCATATCTTTGAACAAAAAGATCTATTTAATTGCTTAACATCTGCGCTTGTTACGTCTATATAAGCGATTTTGCCCTGGTTCTTCAATTGTTGGTATTCCCAATCAATTAGGTGTTGAGCCTGTCCGCTGTCATACGAATCAAAGCCTACTGCTCTTCTCGTCAAATGATATTCCTCCCCTCGAATGGAGCCTGGCCGGGGGGATTCGACCCCCCCGCTTGCCTCTCCCTGTGCCAGGGAGTGGTCGGACCTACCACCGGCATAGCTATTCAACTTTTCCAGCAACTGATCACGTTCTGCGTGGAGACCTTTAATGATGTCCAATAAATTGTCTATACTTCTCTCGAGCTGGCTATCTTCATTGAAGTTATTCACCACGTCACCAACTTTATGGTTTTGCCCCCATCTGACCCGGGTTGGGCAGATGGGGGCGGATGTTAATTTCATTATTTCTGTTCAGCCTCGGCGGAAGCTTTTGCTTCAGCTTCTGCCTTAACCATTGCATCCATGCAAATTTGGCTTTGGTGTAAGCGATTACACCAGGGGCATAGCAGGTCCTGATATTTCTCTCTAACCGGGTCCATTTCTGCAAAGCCCCGATCCATACTTATGGCCGTTCCTTCTAATATGGCATCAATTACGGGATCGTTATCCGGAAGCTTATATTCTTTCTTTACCCGGTTAATAAAAGCCGGACGATTATCTAAGAACAAAAATTCATCATTACTCATTTGCTAATCTCCCTTCATTTGATATAATTTAATTAAGCATTTTTATCTGACCGCTGGATTGGCGGTCTTTTCTTTTTCTATCAGGTAATCGATTAGTCCCAATCGGTAGGTATCATCCATCTCGCAAATCAAATTTAAGTCTGCACGAATACGATCACACGTCTCCTGACCCGCATTGCGAAGTCTTTCTAAATCAGATTCACTTAAATCTTCCGGCCCATTTTTATCCAGAAGTAAAAATGGTATTTCTTTCAGAGCTGCATCTGCTTCCTGGTCTTCTTTTTCCACGCGCCTGATCAGCGCCTGTGGATGCCGGTCCCCGGTGACAAAACTAAAAAGTTTATATCCGGTTGCTTCTGCGGCCACCGCCAGTCCAGCCAGAATACTTACTGAAGCAATTTTATTTCTGGCGTCCTGGGGGATTTTACGTTTTCCATTCATGGCCGAATAATATGCATCTACGGAATAATGTGTTTCGGCTGCCAGAGCCTTTGTTGGTATCCCGGAACGGAATAAGGCTTCTCTCAACATCTCACCTGCATTGTTTTCAGCTACTGACATCTAATCTTCACCTCCTCTCTGTCATATTTATCTGGTTTGATACGACAAAGTTTGTTGATATGTTATATATATAAAGATCTTTTAATAACTGAATCAGGCTATATTGTGTTTTTTGCGATAGTTATCGCAGAACTCCAAAAAATGAGGGTCTTGACTAAGTTTTTCGGCATAGAGCTTGGCTAAAAATGTAACCTCTGGACCGGGGTCATCGGGTAGGGGCTCAATTTGCTCATCTATTAACTCGCCTTGCAGTGTTTTGCGTATTGTTACGCGGGCCATCGTTAGCAATTAGATCCCTCCTTATTTGAGTTCTGCCGCATCCGGGCATCCAATCCCGCGTAGGCGGGCCAGCCTTCGACTGTTTTCCGGGATAAATCAGCATGGGTAAGCCGCTGCCACTGATCGCCATTGAGGACCTCTAGGTGGCAACCGTCAGGAACAGTGATTAAGCTACCATCATCCTGCTGGATGAATATGCCTTCCGGTTCGATTACCATCTGTCCAAATTTCCAACCATCAAGCAGTGAATCTATTTGATTGATTGATTTTTGGATGCTCCTGATTATCAGCATTAGATCTATCTCCTTAGGTTTAGATTTCTACAGCAGAGGGAATACTGTTAATCATCGGTACCAGTAAGTTGCTTGTTCATGTCCTCTAATAAATCCGAAACTGAAACTCCTAAAGCCTTAGCAAAAATGGGTATTTCTGCTCCAGTTACTCTACGTTTACCGGCCTCAATTTTACTTATCTTGTCATGTGAAATACCGGTAACTTCTTCTAATTCGAGTTGACTAATTCCCTTATTTTCCCTAAAGGCTCTTATTCTTTTACCTATCATCGATATCACCCCTAAACTAATTTTGCGACTTGCGCAATATCGTTTTCTATATTGTAATATGCGCAAATCGCATTGTCAATATAGCACTTGCGTTTTTCGCATTATGTATTTTCTTTTTTCGCAAAATAGGTATATTAAACATAAGGGGGTTAATTACTTGGAAAATACCATAGGCCAGAGAATAAGGCAGGAACGCGAAAATAAAAAATGGACACAGTCTGATTTAGCAAAAAGGCTGAATCTTCCAGATGCTAGCTATATATCAAAAATGGAGAACGGTATTAGGAAGGTATCTCCCGAAGAGCTAATTCAATTAATAAACATATTTGACTGCACAATTAATTACATGCTGGGTTATACAGATGTTAGGATGCCTCCTGAAGCGATTAAGGAACGGGAAGAGCGAAATGCTAGATTGGCGGAATTTGAATTAAATCATTCACTTCCTGAGAAAGTGGGACCAGATAAAATGGTCCAGTCCGAATCCAATGAGCCAGATAATGATTTACTTGATGAAATAAAACAACTTTCACCGGAAAACAAGAATCTTATAAAAGCCATGGTAGAAGCCCTGAAAAACAAGGATGAAAAGGCGGCAACTAATGATGGTCATAATTGTAATGAGTTGCTTGCAGCCCATCGGGATGATAACCCCATGGATGATTTACCCAAAGAGGCTATGCGCAGTATGGAAGCTGCCCAAAAAGCTTATTTAGACGAATTCAAACCCCAAAAATAATGACCTGCTGTAAAAGGCAGGTCACTGTTGTATTTACTTCAATTGACATAATATATATTTTTGAGGTACTGCACATGGAAGAAATGTACTCCATCGCTAAACGTGAGCACATAAATATAAGGTGGTGGAATTTTCATCCGCCCATTCGGGGAGCATATTGGGCGCCTCCAGATGTGCCACCTGTAATATTTTTAGATTATTCATTGAGCCATAATACGGCGTTGCTAAGATGTGTATTCGCGGAAGAACTAGGGCATCATTTTACGTTGGACAGGCATTGCCTATGCCAACCATATTTTAATTACCGCGATAGGTTAAATATCAGTAGATCAGAATTTAGAGCCTGCAGGTGGGCTGCGCAGTACCTAATGCCAAAACAAAGAGTTTTTAACGCTTTGAAAAACGGCTACGTTAATAAGTGGGACTTAGCAGAGTACTTTGAGGTTATTGAAGACATGGTGAATTTTCGGATGAATTTGCCAGACATGCAAAGCATAGTTTTGCATTCAAATAATATCACGGGAGGAGAAATTAATGGACTTTGACGAAAAATTAAATCAGTTTTCATCTCGGGTAGAATCATTAAAAGACCAGATTCAAACCGAAGAGGCAACAAAAACAGCGCTTATTATGCCTTTTTTCCAATTGCTAGGGTATGATATCTTTAATCCAGTAGAATTTGTACCTGAATACGTAACTGATGTAGGAATTAAAAAAGGCGAAAAGATTGATTATGCCATATTTATAAATGGAGAACTCAGTATTTTGCTCGAAGCTAAGTCCATTAATGAGGATTTAGATAAGCATGGTTCCCAACTTTTCAGGTACTTTGCTACATCAGCGGCACGGTTTGGAATCTTAACAAATGGTATAAAATACAAATTCTATACTGATTTAGACACTCCCAATAAAATGGATGAAAAGCCTTTCTTGGAATTTAGCCTTCTGGATATTAAAGATACGCTAATTCCGGAAATTAAAAAGTTTGAACGAAATAACTTTGATAGTGAAAATATATTAAACTCTGCAGCAGAATTAAAATATACACAAGAAATTAAAAAAGCCCTTTACCAGGAGTTTATGAATCCTTCTGATGATTTTACACGTTTCATACTAAAAGATGTATATACCGGAGTTAAAACGCAAAATGTAATTGATAGATTTAGGGAAACGACTAAAATGGCATTTAATCAGTTAATTAATGATATTCTTAATGAAAGATTTAAGGCCGTTATCGGAGGACAATCACAAGCGGCTGCCAATATTGATATATCACCCAAAGCAACTGACGAAGAAGACAAGCCTAAAATTATTACAACGCTGGAAGAACTAGAAGCCTTTGCAATAATAAAAGCTATACTTAAAGACACCGTAAACCCGTCAAGACTATTTTATAGAGATACTGAATCATATCTTGGAATACTTCTGGATGATAATAAATTAAAATGGATTTGTAGAATAAATATTGGCAAATCTCAGATTAACCTATACATACCCGATAATAATAAAAAATCGGTACGGTTCCCTATAGATACGATCAATGATATATACTCTTTTGAAAAACAACTTACGGAAGTTGTTAAGAGATATTTAGATTTAGAGGATGATTAATCTATGAAAGCAGTAGCTTACGCCCGTTACAGCAGTGACAATCAGAGTCCGGAAAGTATTGATGAACAGCTTTATGATATCCGAGATTGGGCTGTTAAAAACGACTGTGAGATTTTAAAAATCTATACTGACGAAGCTGAAACTGGCACTAGTGATGAAAATAGGGATGACTTTTTAAATATGGTAGCTGATTCATCAGAAATGGAATACGATTATGTCCTGGTGCATAAAACTAACCGGTTTGCGCGCAATAAGTGGGATGCTGCCATCTATAAAAAAATGCTCCGGGAAAACGGTAAAAAGGTAATCTATGTCACTCAGCCCATGCTAAATGAGGAAACCCCGGAAGCTATGATGCTTGAAACATTTTTTGAGGGTATGGATCAGTATTATTCCCTTGATCTGGCCAGAGAAGTTATGAAGGGGCATAAAAAGAACGCCAGGGCTTGTAAACATAATGGCGGACTGCCGGCTCTCGGTTTTGATGTAGATAAGGAAACCCAAACCTACCTGATTAATGAACGTGAGGCCCAGGGAGTAAAGATTATATTTGAAATGTATGACGCTGGTTTTAGCTATGATGCCATAATCCGAGAACTTAATATTAAGGGCTTTAAGACTAAAACTGGCCGGCCTTTTTCTAAAAATTCCATCTCTGATATCCTCCGGAATGAAAAATATGTGGGTGTCTATACTTATAACCGCCGGCAGCATAAGGTGAAGGGCAAGCGGAATAATCGTAAAGAAAAACCTGCTGACCAAATAGTGCGCATACCTGGCGGTATGCCCCAGATTATTGAACAGGAATTGTGGGATAGGGTACAGGCCCGCATTGCAGGTAGAAAACATAACCCAGGGGAACGTGCTAGGAATAAAGCTATTACTCAATATCTTCTTACAGGGAAAATCGAATGTGGCCAATGCGGTTTTGCTATGGTCGGCAAAAACGGCGGAACCTGGGGAGATAAGAAGAGATATGATTATTACATCTGCAATAATCGAGAAAGAACCCACCAATGTAAAGCTAAAATGATAAGACGGGATATCATTGAGAGACAAATTTTAGAGGAACTGGAGATAAAAATTCTAAATCCAGAAGTATTTCCATCTCTCGCTAAGGAAATTCAAAAGGGAATGCAGAATCTGGGGGGAGAGTCAAAAAAAGAACTTATATACCTGAAAGCAGAGATTGCTAAAGTACAGGTAAAGATAAATAACATGCTGGAATTGATTGAAGATGGTGCAGGATCAAAAGAGTTAGCTGGACGGTTGGCCCAGCGGGAATCTGAGAAAGCCATACTATCAAACCGTATTCAAGAGATTGAACGTAAAACAAAGGCCAGTACCATTACTTATGAAATAATATTAGCCTATTTACAGAAAGAATATGAAGCCCTTAAAACGGATGATACACTCACCGGTAAGGGCCTCATTGACCGTTATGTCGAGAAAGTTATTATATATGGTGATGAGTTTGAAGTAATTTTCAAACTTCTGCATACTCATGGTGGAGGCGGGGGGAGTCGAAACCCCGTCCGAAAGAAAGACCAGCCAGGTGTCTC
>DHSK01000170.1 GCA_002408445.1 Syntrophomonas sp. UBA5288 | reverse complement strand
TCTTATTAAAGCCAGGAAAGAACATAAGGCCAATCTGGCAATGATAGATAGTGGAGCTGCAGGAGGGAGTGGTATAAATGAGTAACAATATCATCCTGCAAGTAAAAAATATTTCCAAACGTTTTGGTGGATTACAGGCGACTCAGGACGTATCTTTTGACGTCAAAGAAAATGAGATTCTCAGTATTATTGGACCGAATGGAGCTGGCAAATCTACGTTATTCAACCTTATAACTAATTTCTATACCGTGGACACCGGCTCTATTCTTTTCCGGGGTGAAGAAATAGTAGGGTTGACCCCGGACCAGGTTTGTATAAAGGGAATAACCAGAACTTTTCAGATAGCGCGGCCTTTTCCAGGTCTCAGCATATCGGATAATATTCTGGTTGCACTTTTGCCCAAGTCAGCCACAGTAGCTGCAGCACGTGACCAAGTTGATGAGATCTTGAAGCAAGTCAACCTGGATAAAAAAGCGAACCATATGGGAAGTCAATTGACAACCCTGGAAAGAAAGCGTTTGGAGCTGGGCAAAGCACTGGCTACAAATCCGCAAATTCTGATGCTGGACGAGGTTATGACCGGATTAAAACCCAAAGAAATGGATGAAATGATGGATTTGATCCGCGAGCTGCAAAAAAGTATGACTATAGTTATTGTCGAACACGTAATGCGAGTAATAATGGCTATCAGTGAAAGAGTAATAGTACTGGACCACGGCAAAAAGATTGCAGAAGGTACGCCACAGGAGATAACCTCCAATCCCGAAGTGGTTTCTGCTTACCTGGGAAGGGGGACTGGCAATGCTGGAGATAAATAATCTAAACGTAGCCTATGGTGATACCCAGGTAATTTGGGATCTAAACCTGAAAGTTGAGCAAGGTGAAATCGTTACCATGTTAGGTCCCAATGGTGCGGGGAAAACAACTATACTTCGGACCATCTGCGGTCTGGTTAAGCCGGCATCAGGAAATATAAATTTTCAGGGGGAAGACTTGTTAAAAGTCGCCCCTCATGAGCGGCCCAGACATGGAATAGTCATGGTACCGGAAGGCAGAAGACTTTTCCCTAAAATGACGGTAGAAGAAAATCTGGCAATTGCTGCTTGGAAAGAGGACAAAAAACAAGAAACTTTAGACTGGATATATGAAACTATGCCCAGACTGGCTGAGCGCCGTAAGCAACTGGCCGGTACTTTAAGTGGCGGTGAACAGCAAATGTGTGCCATTGGCAGAGGAATTATGGCCCAGCCTGCACTACTAATGCTGGACGAGCCTTCATTAGGTTTGGCTCCCATTATAGTAGAACAGGTTTTTGATATCCTGCTGAAATTAAAAGACAAGGGTATCACCATTTTCTTCGTGGAACAGTTTGTTGAGCAGTCACTCAGAATATCATCCAGAGGATATCTATGTGAAGGGGGGAGAATAGTTTTAAAAGAAGACAGTGCGTCCATGTTAAATAATGACTACGTCCGACAGGTATACATGGGTATTGCCTAACACACAAGAAAGGGGAAGGGAAAATGAAGAGAGCTTTTAGTTTATTACTGGTACTGCTGTTTGTAATGGTTTCTGTAGTTGGGTGTGGAGAAAACAGTTCTGACCAAAGTGGATCTAAGAAAGTGGAAGTTAAAGTAGGTATTGAAGAACCCCTAACTGGTGCACAGGCTCCGCTGGGTAATGCAGAGTGTAATGCAATAAAGATGGCGATCGAAATGATAAATGAAAAAGGCGGGGTTATGGGTAAATACCCTGTAAAGTATGAAGTCGTAGATACCCAGAGCGATCCCAGCATTGGCTCTTCTGAATCCGAGAGATTAATAACTACCAAGGGTGTACCCGTTTTAATGGGTTCCTATTCTTCCGCCATAGCTATGGCGGTTAGTGAAGTAGCGGAAAGAAATAAAGTGGTACTCTGGGAGATGTCCGGTGCGGCAGATGACCTTCTTACTAAAGGTTATAAGTGGACTTTCAGAAATGAAGCCAACGCTTCTGCCTGGGGTGCCGAGTCGATAAAGTTTATCCTGGGCAATGATGAAGCAATTAAAGCTAAATTAGGAAAAGGCGCCAAAGACCTCAAAGTAGCTATAATTCATGAAGATGGTCCTTATGGTACGGCAGTAGCAAACGGCAACGCGGCCACTGCCAAAAAAAATGGGATGAATGTAGTTTTAAAAGAGGCATATTCAGCCAAGGCGGTGGATTTATCCAGTATCATAATGAAGCTTAAAGTAGCTCAACCGGATGTATTATTGATAACCAGTTATGTAAACGATGGAATATTGTTTAATCGTCAGGCTAAAGAACTGGGCTTTAAAGTACCTATTTTAATTACCCATAGTGGCGGCCATAGTGTGCAGGCCTTTGTCGATGGCGTAGGTACTGATGCCAACTTCCTGTTAACGGTTGACCCGGTCCCGACTAATCCCAATCTGGCGGGTTATTCAGATGAAAACGCCGAACTGTTCAAACAATTTGATAAACGCTGGACCGAAAAATATGGTTCACACCCATATCACCATGTTGAGATGCGGCAATTTGCCCAGACCATGCTGTTCTTTAACAAAATTGCTCCGGCTGCCATTGAAAAGAGCGGAACTTTCAATGCTGAATCCGTGGCTGAAGCCATCAGAACCATTAAAGTTGACTCCAAGGATAGTTTGATGGGAACTGCCGTAGAGTTTTCCACCCCGGAGAATCCGTGGAAGGATCCGTGGCTGGGTAATACCCATGTAGGCCAGAATATCAAGGCTACCGCCTTTATTAACCAGTATTTTGATAAACAGTTAACCTGTGTATGGCCCCAGAATTTTGCCAACAAAGAAGCAGTTTTATTCCTGCCGGCTTCCCATCCTCTGGCAGCAACTAAATAATAATTAACCCAAGCAGGTTGAACCAGATTAATCTGGTTCAACCTTAATAAAAAAATTTACTGGAAAAATGACATGAAATGCAGGAAACGTTGTTGGATTGGTTTAGGAGAGGTGAATTAAGTTGTCATTAAAAACACCGCAAGAATATTTGGAAGATATGAGAAACCTTAAAATCAACCTGTATATGTTTGGGGAAAAGGTGGAGAATCGTGTCGATCACCCCATTATCAGGCCTTCTCTGAATGCTATGGCTATGACTTACAAATTGGCACTGGATCCGGAATATGAAGATTTAATGACGGTTGCATCCAGTCTGACCGGGGAAAAGATCAACCGTTTTACCCACCTTCATCAAAGTACCGCAGATTTGGTGAAAAAGGTAAAAATGCTGAGATTGCTCGGGCAAAAGACCGGGTGCTGTTTCCAGAGATGCGTGGGAATGGATGCTTTTAACGCGGTATTTAACACTACTTTTGAAATTGACCAGGCTAAAGGTACTAGTTATCATGAACGTTTTAAAAATTTTGTGGAATATGTACAGAATAATGATCTTTGCATAGACGGCTGCATGACAGATTCCAGAGGTGACCGGTCTAAAGCTCCCGGACAGCAGGATGATCCCGACCAGTATGTTCATATTGTAGAAAAACGTTCGGACGGTATTGTGGTGAGAGGCTGCAAACTGCATCAGACCGGAATGATAAACTCCCACTGGATATTGGCTATGCCTAATAATGCATTGAAACCAGAGGATGAGGCCTATGCCGTGTGCTTTGCGGTACCGATTGATGCGGAAGGTATGGTTTATGTATATGGCAGACAATCTTGTGACACTAGAAAGCTTGAAGGCGGAAATATCGATATTGGCAATAAGTATTTTGGCGGCCAGGAAGTAGTAACCATATTTAATAATGTGTTTGTACCCTGGGATAAAGTATTTATGTGCGGGGAAACGGAATTCTCCGGCACCTTGGTGGAAAGATTTGCCGGCTATCATCGTCAGAGTTACGGTGGCTGCAAAGTAGGGGTCGGCGACACGCTTATTGGTGCTACTAAAGCTATTGCAGATTATCAGGGAGTACCCAAAGCCTCTCATATAAAAGACAAGATAATTGAGATGTGCCATTTAAATGAGACCTTGTATGCATGTGGAATTGCTTGTTCTGCTGAAGGCAGTAAAACGCCGGCTAATAACTACATGATCAATATTCTGCTGGCTAATATTTGCAAACAAAACGTAACCAGGTTCCCTTATGAAATAGCCCGGCTGGCGCAGGACATTGCCGGTGGATTATTGGTAACCATGCCAAGTTCGAAGGATTTCGATAACCCCGATGTCGGTCCGCTGTTAACAAAGTATTTGGCTCCCAGAAGTGATGTTCCGACCGAGAACCGGCAACGTATGTTAAGGTATATCGAGAATTTAACCATGGGCTGTGCGGCAGTTGGATATTTAACTGAATCAATGCATGGTGCCGGGTCACCCCAGGCCCAAAGAATTATGATTTCCCGGGGCGAGAATCTTGAACAATACAAAGAGTGTGCCGAGAAATTATGTGGAATAAAAGAAAATCCGGATGTAGATTGGGCATAGCAAGTTTTAAATTCCCCAAGAGCCTTAAAGCCTTCTGTAGGATAAATATGCCACAGGAGGCTTTGCCCTTAATAATAAATTATTGAAGGAGATCGGAAAATTATGAACTGGAGCTCTTATTTTCCTACTAAAGTGTTCTTTGGTTCTAATGCGGTCAGGGATAATTATGCGGTTTTAGAGAATCTGGGTAAAAGGGCATTGATCGTTACCGGAAAAGGGGGGTCAGCCCAACGCAGTGGTGCCCTGGATGATGTGGGCCGGGCGCTGGAGCAGCTTTCGATTAAATGGGAAGTGTTTAATGAGGTGGAGGCCAATCCCTCGATTCAAACCGTAAGAAAGGGTGCGGCTGTGGCCAGGAGTTGTCAGGCTGATTTTATTATTGGTATTGGGGGCGGCTCACCGCTGGATAGTGCCAAGGCCATTGCTGTCCTGGCTCGCAACGAAATCAGTGATGAAGAATTGTTTGCCCTGCAGTTTGAAAATGTCCTGCCGGTAATAGCCATACCTACAACTGCCGGTACCGGTTCGGAAGTAACTCCCTTTTCCATCATTACT
>DHSK01000082.1:15604-20484 GCA_002408445.1 Syntrophomonas sp. UBA5288 | reverse complement strand
AGGATGACAAAAAAACGTTATTCATAGCAATGACAAATGGGGTTTTGGGAATTATGTAAAACTCTCAATATAGATAGATATTAATGTTAAACCCGCTATCTACATTATCTATTCAGGTTTTAAACCCTTAAACAAATTTTTCAGCATTATCAAAACAGAAAAAAGCCTGTTCTTTAACCTAAGTTAAAGAACAGGCGCAAAGGGTTTATTTATTTCCGTACAATATTATCCCCCAGCGCTTTCCATTCACCATCGCCCACCAGTCCCAGCCGCCATAAGGCAATACCTCCCAGGTTGTGATCGATAGCCAGATTGAGCTTAGCGGTGATACTGGCGTCTGATTCATTAGCCACCGCAATGCCCAGCAAAAGCTTGTCGGCAGGAACGGCGGCGGCCAGCTGGATGGCTTGCTCCACTTTATCGGTCGGTTCTGGTTTCGGTCCATAATCGTAAGCCATGATGATTATACGATCAGCCCAACTCCCCAGTGCGGCATAGTCGTAACCGGGATAGGCACTGTTGGGAGCATGCAGGGTCAGGGTCAAAGTCTTGCCGGAGGAATGCAGCTGTACGGCCAGATCTTTGACAAAGGAGGTGTAATCTGAACGCACTTTGCTTAACTCGGCAGGCGTATCATTCCAGCCCAATCCTTCAAAATCAAGGTTAACGCCATCAAATTGTGCAGCCTCGGCCACCAAACTACTTATGGCCAGATTTCTGGCCTCAATATTATTCATCATTTTTCTAATCCGGGCATTATTATCAGTCATCTGTACGCACATCTGGGTTTTAAGCCCATAGCCGGCGGCAGCCGTTAATACGTCATTCCAGGAATCAGGCCGCTGCCAGCCGGTATCGCTCCGGGTCAGCAACTGCCCCTGTTCATCCATACTGTACCATCCCAGCGCCAGCTCATTTATCAAATATGTATTTCCGGCGGTGCTCTGCGGATAGGGGGCGGAAAACAGATCGGTCCAGCTGCTCGTCGCTGCGTCCCCCAGCGCATAATAACCCACAATGTACATCGGTACCGGCCCGCTGCTGATATTTACTCTCCGGGCCGCTGCATCCCACGCCACATGACATCCCAGGGCTTCACTTACAAAACGGACCGGAACCATGGTTCTATTCGAGTATATGACCGGGGAAACCTCCAACGGTATCCGGGAACCATTCTTAACTGCCTGATTAGATCCAATCTGCATCATTATGTTTACCCCATTGCCTGCCAGCTGAATTTCCTGCGTCCCGGCATTCCAGCTTACCTCCAGCTTCAAGGCTTCGGCAACGGTCCGCAAGGGAACCAGGGTATAGTTGTTTTGAATAATCGGGGGTACATCTGTGGGCAGAAACTGTCCATCCATGGCAATGGTTATTTCAGGCTGATACTCCACCGCCGTTACCGGCTGTGCCAAAGAGCAAAGCAGGATCAGCATCACACCTATTACCCTAAAAAATTTTTTCAATACAATACCCTCCCATTCCAGAAAAAATATTTACCGGCAGCCTCTTAGCCAGTTTTCAAAAACAGTCAAGGCCTTGTATGTCGCAAAGCCTTTTTAAATTATATTATATTTTGGTCCATATCAGGTTATCTTTCCCTGCTAAAGGCTAAAAATCGCTATCATGCACTTACAATTGAGGATTGCTATGAATAACAGTTTTTTGTCATCCTGAGCGAAGCCGAAGGATCTTCCCCGCTCGGAGATTGAAAGATCTTTCGGCTTTACCTCAGGATGACATTCATAAAAAAACTGATTATTTGTAGAAAAAGTTAATTATGCAAAACTCTCATGATTATCTACGGGCCAGGTTGACAAAGGGATAATTTTTACATAAACTATACTAAAAGGGTGAACAATAAGGAGCAATTATGAACATCAATCAAGCTACAGATTATGGCTTTCGGGCAGTTCTGTTTTTGGCTCAGCAGCCTGTCGGGAAGGTAGTGGAAGCTCAGACCATTGCCCACAGTCAGGTAATACCTATGCGTTTTCTACTGAAAATTATGCCTTCCTTAACCAAGGCCGGTATTGTCAAATCACAGCGCGGTGTGGGCGGGGGCTATGCATTAGCCCGGAATCCTCAGGACATTACTTTGATGGATGTACTGGAAGCTATAGAGGGTCCGGTATACCTCAACCGATGCCTGATAGATGAAGATCTCTGCAGCAAACAAGGACCTCCTTCCTGTCCGGTTCATCAGGCTTTGGCTGCAATACAGCAGAGATTAAACCATGATTTTGACAGCTATAATTTTGCGGATTTTATAGACTAGTATATTTTACCCCTCATGTTTACCCAAATAGTAAACAATTAAAAAGGAGGCAGAGGAATATGGATGTTGTCCTTCTCTCCCGGCTGCAATTTGGGTTAACTGCTTTTTTTCACTTCCTTTTTCCGCCCGTGACTATCGGCCTGGCAACCATAATTGCAGTTATCGAATACTTATACTGGCGACGGCGTGAGGAGATTTATGACAAGATGGCCCGCTTCTGGTTTAAGCTCTTTACCATATTGTTTGCAGTAGGAGTAGCCAGTGGCATCACTATGGAATTCCAGTTCGGTACCAACTGGTCGGAATATTCAAAGTTTGTGGGTGACATTTTCGGGGCTCCTCTGGCAGCCGAAGGCCTTTTTGCCTTCTTTCTGGAGTCTACCTTTGTGGGTTTGCTCATATTCGGACGAGATAAAATATCCCCCACCATGCGCTTTGTATCCTCGGTTATGGTAGCATTGGGCAGTACCCTGTCGGCTTTCTGGATTATTGCCGCCAATTCCTGGCAGCAAACTCCGGCCGGTTATAAAATTGAGGGTGGACGCGCCGTTCTAACCGACTTTTTCGCCGCAGTATTTAATCCCTCCACCTGGCCCCGTTTTTTGCATACCGTTGATGGGGCCTATATCACAGGAGCCTTTTTGGTGATGGGAATCAGCGCCTATTTTCTTCTGCGTAATAAGAACATCGAGATTGGACGCCGTTCTCTTCGCATTGCTCTTGTCTTCGCCGTTATCGCTGTGTTCGGCCAGTTTCTTTTGGGGCATACCCATTCTGTACAGGTAGCTAATACCCAACCCGCTAAATTGGCAGCTTTTGAAGGCATATGGGATTCAGAGCCCCATGCTGCTCTTAATATTATTGGATTTCCGGATAAAGACCAGGAAACAACTCATTTGTCACTTGAAATCCCCGGGCTTTTAAGTTGGATGGTGCATAATGACCTTAATGCCACCGTTACCGGTCTGAAAGCCTTTGCTCCTGATGAGCGGCCACCAATTCAGGCTACTTACTGGTCCTACCGTTTTATGATATTGGCGGCAGGCCTGTTGGCAGGACTGGTTCTATGGGGAGCTTACCTGTTGGCCAGAGGAAGATTATATAATAACCGGTTATTCCTCTCCGCTGCTCTGTATTTTATGCTGCTGCCGGTTTTGATCAACGAGGCGGGCTGGATGGCGGCCGAGTTCGGGAGGCAGCCCTGGATTGTATACGGCCTTTTGCAAACCAATGCAGCCGCTTCGCCCCTGGCTGCCTACCAGATATTGTTGACCATCGCATTGTTTGTCCTGGTCTATAGCGTATTATTGGCGGCGGTATATTACTTGCTTAAACGGGAAGTAAAAAAGGTGATGGGAGAAGACATAAGGGGGCCTGAAACCGTACCTGCTTCCTTGAATCCCCCTTCCCTGGGAGAATAACCGGAGGTGATGAACATGGATCTGAACATTATATGGTTTTTGCTGGTGGGTGTGTTGATTAGCGGATATGCGATTCTGGACGGTTTTGATCTAGGGGTAGGCAGTCTTTACCCCTGGCTGGGAAAAACCGAGGAGGAGAAACTTACCTTGCTCCAGTCCATCGGTCCCTTTTGGGACGGGAACGAGGTATGGCTGCTGACCGGAGCCGGGGCTATATTTGCTGCTTTTCCTTTAGTCTACGCTTCGGTTTTTAGCGGGTTTTACCTGGCTATGATGCTGGTGCTGCTTGCTCTGATTCTACGGGCAGTGGCGGTAGAATTCAGGAATCATGCTCAAACCGCCAGGTGGCGCAAACGCCTGGACCGCCTCTTCTTTATTGGGAGTATCCTGCCGGCGTTACTCTTCGGTGTAGCCATGGGAAATATTGCTCAGGGCCTGCCTTTAAACAGCTCGCATTATTATACGGGAAGTTTCTTTGATCTGTTGAATTTTTATGCGCTGCTGCTGGGCCTCCTGGGCTTGTTGGCCTTTTTATGGCAAGGCAGCAGCTATATTATGTTGAAAACGGAAGGTGAATTGCAGGAAAATGCCCGGAGAGTATTTGGGCGTATTTGGGCTGCTTGTGTAGTTGTGTATGTTCTGGCTTCTCTGTATACTTTTGCAGCCGTACCGGCATTATATGTTAACTATTTTAAACATACCTGGTTTTGGGCAGCCCCTTTGTTAAGCGTAATAGGCCTGGCTGCGGCACCTTTGCTGGCCCGGACCGCCCGTTACGGTATGACGTTCATTTTATCATCGGTATATATGGCAGGTTTAATTGCCACCCTGGGCCTGGGTATGTTTCCCAACCTGGTTCCCGCTCTGGATCCCAGGCTGAGCCTGACTATATATAATGCCGCTTCTTCGGATTTAACCTTAAAAGTCATGCTGATCATTGCCTTGATCGGAGTACCTATCGTCCTTTTTTATACCATTTATGTTTACCGCGTATTCAGAGGCAAGGTCAACATTACCACCGAGGGCTATTGAACCGGATATCCCGGGGTATGGGCATTTGGGGGGATGCTGGTATTATCGGGGCACTGCCCATACCCCAGAGCAAGCAAAAACGCCCACCCAAGGGCACTACTGATGCTCCTTATGGTCGCTATTAAAGTTGCACCCTACGGGCACTACTG
>DHSK01000082.1:10969-15399 GCA_002408445.1 Syntrophomonas sp. UBA5288 | reverse complement strand
TCGCTATTAAGGTTGCAAGAGAAGGGCATTAAGGGAAGACCTTGATTGAAGCGTACATGAGTACGTCGATTGAACGGTCTTTCCTTAATAACGCAGCTATTGGGTTTTTTTGACACTTACCCTGCCCTTATTTTCCGTGCTAACAGCATATCACATTGTTTTTTCCTTTTGATTTGGCTGTTAATAAGGCATTATCTATCCTTTTAATTATTTGATCGGCACTTTCACCAGATTTATATTCCCCCACACCCAGACTGATGGTTATTTTTTTGTCAATTCCAAAATCATAATTTTGAATTATATTTCTGATCTTTTCCGCCACGCTTTTGGCACTTTCCAAATTGGTAGCAGGCAGGATTATAATGAATTCATCTCCGCCCCAACGGAATAAACCGTCAGTATCTCTAATGTTCTCTATGATTAAACTGGAAATAGATTGTAAAGCACGATCCCCTACTTTATGTCCTAAACAGTCATTGATAGTTTTAAAGTTATCTATATCAAATAATATAAGGGAAATCGGAATAGTATGCTTTTCCTGCTTGATTATTAAATTAAGGTCATCATCAAATTTTCTTCTGTTATAGGCCCCGGTCACGGCATCCACTGTCGCCATTTCTTCCAGTCTGGCATTCACTAATCTCAGGTCCCTGACATATTGGTCTAACTGACCTTCATATTCTTTCTTTTCGGTAATATCCCGCGTTGTACCTATATAGCCTATAAATTTGCCTGCTTCGAACATAGGGTTGGCCGATACTTCAACCCATTTGATCGATCCGTTTTTGCAAATAAACTGAACATCCATCAATATAATTTCTTCAGCATATCCGTCCATCCGTTTCTTGCCAAACTTAACCGTCACATCGTGCACATATCTTCTGGAATCTTCTACTAAAAAATCGGGCATCCTGTGTCCTATCAATTCTTCAGGTTCGTAGCCCGTCATCTTCCTGGCGTTGGGACTTAAAAAGGTAAAAACAAAATCTGCATTCATTGCCCAAAGAACATCCTTGATGTTCTCCATAATATATTTGTACCGATCTAACAAATAGAACTGGCTGTTGTCCCTGTTCTCCGCTTTGCGTCTTATACGATATAATTTCGGCAATAATCGCACTTCCTATATGTAATTCTGCCCTTATTCTATTCTTTTCAGAGCAATGGTATATATTGTTATTATTCTCACAAAGTAGGCCAAATCCTTTTTTAGCCAACACATAATTTAAAACAGGCACGAGACCTTTTACAACTTTATAACAAGGGTGTGATATATTGAAGCAGAGGTGATAAGATGGCAAACATTATGATCGTTGAGGATGAAATCCCCATCAATGAGCTGATTAAACGCAATCTGAATTTGGTCGGACATACCTGTATTTCGGTTTTTGATGGGAAAGAGGCTCTGGTGTGCGCCCGGGAGCACTCATTTGATTTGATTCTGCTTGATGTGATGCTGCCGGAACTTGACGGTTTTGAGGTTCTTAAAAGAATAAATGACATTCCCACCATCTTTCTTACCGCCAAGAACAGTTTGCCCGACCGGGTAAAAGGCTTAACTATGGGTGCTGATGATTATATAACCAAACCCTTCGAAATGCTGGAGCTTCTGGCGCGCGTAGACACGGTGCTGCGACGGGCCAGAAAAGAAAGCCAAAGCTTCGAGCTGGATAATGTAATCATTAAATTTGACAGCCGGCAGGTATTGGCCGATGGCAAGACGATCGACTGCACACCCAGGGAATATGAACTGCTGGAGGTACTGGTGAAAAACAGGAACATTGCCCTGTCCCGGGAAAAACTTTTAGATCTGGCCTGGGGATTCGACTATGAAGGTGACACCAGAACGGTTGATGTACATATTCAAAAGCTGCGCAAAAAGCTGGGATGGGAAAACCGTATTGTAACCGTGTATAAACTGGGTTATCGCTTAGAGGTATAGACATGAAACTTAAAACCTACTTTCTAACCCTTCTGCTCTTCCTCCTGTTTTTCAACGGCAGCATTCTGCTGATCTCCTGCGTAAATCTGAACAGCAATCTCGGCAGCATCAGGGAACGCTGCCTGGGAGAGCAGCATTTTATTGCGACTGCTCTGGCCCAGGATTTAAATGCGGTCGAAAACAGGGGAACCGCGACCGATTCCGTAGTGGGAACGCTTTTTCAGCCGTATATGGATTATTACGGGAAACAACATGTATTTTTAAAGCTATCGAAAGAAGGACATCCGCTTTATTCCAATATGCCTCTAAATGAGAGCCTTTCTGATCAAGCGCCAATTCCCCAGGCGGATAAACGGGTTTTGTCGACGGTAAAATGGAAGGATAAAGAATATATCAGTGTGGTCGGAAGACTCCCCGCTCCCTATACTGCTTATGCCCTGACTTATCTTTACGATATTTCGGAAACAATGCATTCATGGAACCAGGTGACCCGCATTTTATATTCATCCGGAATCACCATTTCTCTGCTGCTGGCGGTCTGTTTGCTTTTACTGCTTAACCATATTTTTAGACCGCTCCGTCAAATCTCGCTCGCTTCTCAAAATATCGCCCAGGGAAAATATGATAACCGGATCGTGGTAACCGGCCGGGACGAACTGGCTGAAATGGCTAAAAGCTTTAACCATATGGCAGAGGAAATTCAAAACCACATATCGCAACTGGCCCGACAAGCCGAGCAGAAGCAATATTTTATCGATAATTTTGCCCATGAAATGCGTACTCCCCTAACGACAATTTACGGATATGCAGAATACATTCAGAAAATAGCTCTTACCGAAGAAGAAAAGCTCTCAGCCGCCGGTTATATCATGTCGGAAAGCCGCCGGCTGCAAAATATAGCCTATCGTCTGTTGGATCTGGCCACACTGCGCAACGGTGAAATCACATTTACCACGGTCAATATTCCGGAGCTTTTGCGCGGTACCGCACAAGATTTGCAGCAAAAGGCAGCAGAAAAACAAGTGAAGCTCAAATATGACTATGAGTATGAGAGCCTGACCGGCGACTTTGAATTACTAAAATCCTTACTGGTCAATTTGGCCGACAACGGAATAAAAGCATGCTGCAGCGGTGGAAGCGTCCAAATTAGTGCCATTTATGAGGCAGGCCAAAAGGTTATTACCGTAAAGGATAATGGCCAGGGCATGACCGAAGAACAACTATGCCATATTACCGAGGCGTTTTATCGGGTGGATAAAGCCCGCAGCCGTGCCGGGGGCGGTGCCGGTCTGGGACTATCCCTCGGTAAAGAAATTGCCGCCCGTCACGGTGCCGAATTATCATTTTCTTCTCAGCTTAATAAGGGAACTACTGCCAAAATATCTTTTACAACTCAATAACAAGTTGATTATAGCCTGGTAATTTCTCTGGTTTATCCTGAACATGTGATCACAACCAATAATCAGTAAAGGAGAATTCGGCATGAACATTAAAGGAGAGAACTTAACCCAACTGAAAAAGGCGGCTTGCGGAACTATTGCCGTAATTGGTATTTGTGCGCTGGTCTTCGGCGGCATCACCCAGGCAGCCAAAGCATCCTTGGTCAACCAAACCGAAACTATCCCCAACACCTATTCAGCGATAGGCAGCCCGGGCCGGCAGCATGAGATACCCGCAGGTTATGTGAAAGCGGCGTATCAGGTAAAGCTTTCCGAGCATAGCGGCAAACCTGGTGCCAAAGACATGTCCATGGAAGAAGCAGCCGAGTTGGGCGCCCAAAATCTGTGGAGATTTTTTGGAGTAAATCTGGACGAAAAAACCATCGAAATGACTTATACCGCCAACAGCTCTTTTAATCCTCGGGCGGAGTGGGAAGGCATTATTTTCATTGATAAAATACCTTCCTATAGTTTTTTGCTGGACGCCGTAACCGGTGAATATCGCAGCATACAGCAATCCAAATATTGGAGCGGAAACATTGACATTGGTATGGACCAGGCTCTCATGGAAAACCACGGGCAATATGCGGCCCTGGCTAAAGAAATGGCTGCCAAGTTCCATCTGGTAGCAGGCCAAATAGTAGCTGCGGAGTATTACGGCCAAGGCTATACCAGCTTTAAATCCGGCGTTAATCCTGATATAACCATGTCGGTAAAATCTGATACCGGGCAAGAGGCTCACCTCACATTTTCCAGGTATAATCAAGAATTGCTGGGGGTTGAATATGACCCTTGGGTAAAGGATGCCCAGGTTTACGAGGCTCAAATGGAAAAAGAGATGCAGCAAAGTACACGGCATAAAGCAGACCAGGTCCAGGATAAAGCAGGCATTCCATCCCTGATTGAGATTAAAGAAAAATGATAAAATAACTCTCTCGTTTATGTAAGAGTGTTGCATAATTTCCAAAACCCCATTTGTCATTGCTATGAATAAGTGCTGGTTTGTCACCCTGCATATTATTTATATGTCATCCTGAGTGCAACGAAGG
>DHSK01000082.1:0-10786 GCA_002408445.1 Syntrophomonas sp. UBA5288 | reverse complement strand
CACTCTATTCGTTTATTGTGGTGCGACCGCGTAATAATTCTGAGCCTTGGCGAAGAATCTTAAGATCCTTCGGCTTTGCCTCAGGATGACATTCGCAAAATTACTGCTTAATCATAGGAAAAAGTTAATTACATGTAAGTCGGGTATGGGGACGGTTCTAGATCAGAACAAAGAACCGTCCCCGTGTTTCTACCATACCAGCATAGTTATTACTATTATGATCATAATACCTGTTACGCAGTAATCCGCCCGGCTGAATACCGGTTCCCGCAGATAAGTCCTTTCTCCCTGCCGGTATCCCCGGGCTTCCATAGCATCCACCAGTTCATCACAGTGCCGGAAGATGCTTAAGGTCAAAGGTTCTATCAAATGCATGGCAGCCCGCATTCTCCCCCTTATGGCACCCGTTTTAAAGTTCGCCCCCCGCGCCAGTTGAGCTTCCTTAATACTGTTCATTTCCTGCAGCAAGGTAGGAATAAATCTTAAGGCCAGAGCTACCATCAGCGCGATATCGTGGGATGATATTCGTATAATTTTAAGCGGACGCAGCAAACGTTCCAACCCTATGGTAATCTCGGAGGATGAGGTGGTCATAGTCAGGATGGAGGCAATTATTACCAGCAGAATAAATCTTCCTGTCTGTAATAAACCTACCGCCACACCTTGATAGCCAATCTGAATTACGCCCCAATCAAGCAACCGTTTACCCGCTGCCGGTGTAAAAAAAACATACATCAGGAATAAAAAGAAAAAGAAAGGCAGTACCGGATGCAAAGCAGCCAGTAATGTCCTTACCGGTATGCGTGCCAGTCCGGATATGGCCAGGGCTAAACCGGTTGCAGCCAATAAACTAATGACATCGGCCTGCAGGATGATAATACTGAAAACTATTACCGCTATAATCTTGACCCGGGGATCAAGCCGGTGCACAGGTGATGACCGGTGCACATAGACACCCAGATTATACACTCCGCCCCGCCTTTCCGGGAAGGCCGCCGTTACTGGAAGCACGCAATCTCTCCAATAAGCCGGAGATTTCATTTACCGCCTCATCCAATGCCAAAATGTTGGTTGCCATGGTTTCTCCCCTTTGCCGCAGCTTCCACATCAACTCGGTCACCTGAGTCGGGGCCAAACCCAGCGCCTTCAGCCACTCCACCCGGGTCAGTATAGCGGCCGGGCTGCCGTCAGCCGCCAATTTTCCCTGATCCAGCACCAGCACCCGGTCAGCCCGGGATGCCTCATCCATGTCGTGGGTAATATGTACGATCCCAATTCCCTGTTGCCTTAAATTCTGCAATAAGCTCAGTACCTTTTGTCTGGCCGCCGGATCCAAAGAGGAAGTAGGTTCATCAAGAATAATAAATTTAGGGTCCATAGCCAATAAACCGGCCAGGGCCAACAGTTGTTTCTGGCCCCCGGAAAGAGTGTAGGGGGGCTGAGTTTCAAGCCCGGTCAGTCCCACCATAGCCAGAGCCTCTTTTACCCGCCGGCCTACCTCGGCAGAAGGCAAACCCAGATTGCCGGGGCCAAAGGCTACGTCCTCTTCCACGCTCATGCCTACTATTTGATTATCAGGATTCTGAAATATCATACCTACCCGGCGTCTGATCTCCACCAGATTACGTGCCTCCCGGGTATTTAGATCATCTATCCAGACCCCGCCTGCAGAAGGAAGCAGCAATGCGTTAAAATGCCGGATAAGAGTTGTCTTGCCGCACCCATTGGGTCCGATCAGGGCGGTATATTCCCCCTCTTTTATAATCAAATCCGGAATCTGCAGAACCGGCGGCAGGTGTTTTTCATAGGCGAACATCAAATCCTGAATCCTGATCATGTCTAAATTACACAGCCTTTTTAGTTATATTATTATTTTTTAAAAATCTAATAGAGATCAAAACGGCAGCCGCCATTTTTATCAAATCACCAGGTAGAAAAGGCACTACCCCGGCCAGTAATGCTTGGCTTATGGAGATATGAGCCAGTAAAGATAACTGCAAAGTACCCAAGGTGTAAATCACCAAATCACCAATTAGCAGTGATAATACTATCCAGGCCGGGCCTGCTTCACGCCTGCTTTCTACCATCTTACCAATAACATAAGCTGCAACAATGAATCCGATCAGATATCCGCCGGTGGGGCCCAAAAGAGTTCCCAGCCCGGATTTGCCCCCGGCAAAAACCGGCAGCCCGATTAAACCCAGTATGACATAGATGATCTGACTGAGTGCCCCGGTATATCCGCCCAAAAGGACACCGGCCAGCCCGGTAAAAAGTGTCTGCAAGGTAATCGGCACCGGCTGCAGCGGGATGACAATAAACGCGCCTATGGCAGTTAAAGCGCCAAACAGAGACGCATACACCATATTCCTGACCTTAGAGCGCTCTCGGCTTAGTTCCATATTCTTTAATACCTCCCGAAATTAGATAATAGTACGAACATGAACCTATCCATAATCCGGAAGGTAGAAATTTTCCGGATCATGTGATCGGAATGCTCTAAGGTCAATTATAAATTTCCGGGATGCATTGTCAACCTTATTTATTTTTGTGGTTAACAATAGGTGAGTTTATCGATCTGAAAGATGAGGCAGAATAGTAATCTCGCCTGACATAATGGTATGAATTCCTTCCTGATTACGGACTAAAAGGCAGCCATTATCATCTATATCTATCGCCTGTCCCATTAAATAGCCGTTTACGGTGTCCAGGCGCACTTCCTGCCCCAGTACTATTGAGCGGTCTTTGATTTTAGCCAGAATCTGACTGAATTTATTATCTTTAAATAAGAAATAATAGTACTCCAGATATTTCAGCATACCTTGAAATACCTGGACTCGTGAAATACTGGTGCCGCATTCCGCCCCGGCCGAGGTAGCCCGGGCCTGAAATTCGTCCGGAAAATCCTGAATTGGCGTATTTATATTTAATCCAATGCCGAGGACAATGTATTCAACACTATCCATATCGGTCACTGCTTCCGCCAATATGCCCGCCACTTTTTTGTTGTTTATCAGGACATCGTTCGGCCATTTTATCGATGCCCGAAGGTCTAGCTGGGCTTCAATATTTTCCGCCACGGCCAGACCGGCGACCAAAGAAACCTTTGAAATATCCCGTAAAGGAACCAGCGGGCGTAAAATTACCGAAAAGTATATGCCCGCTTGCGCCGGTGAGTACCAGTTCCTGCCCCGCCGTCCTCTTCCGTTGGTTTGGGTCTCAGCCACAACCACTGTTCCTTCGGGATACCCCTGGGCAGCCAGTTCGCGGGCCCGGATGTTGGTTGAATCAACTTCGGGATAGTAGAGATAATTGGTCTGCCCCAGTACCTGGGTTTCTAATCCCGGCCCAACTTCCAAAGGTAATAAAAGATCCGGGCTGGCACTTAACAAATACCCTTTTTTGGGAGAAGAATCTATTATATACCCTTCCGCCTGCAGCGTTTTGATCTGCTTCCAAATGGCGGTCCGGGATACTGCGAGAGCATCACTTAAGGATTCTCCCGATACCCATTCGCCTTTTTTCTCTTTCAGTGCCTGCAGGACCTTATCATAAAGCTGCATTCATTCCACCTCTTATAATTGTTAACTATTGAACCTATTATAACTAAAACTTGGCCCAATTACATATTCCGGGGCCAGGCAATTATGTATACAGTGAATGCGGCATTCAAAAATGAAAAATTTTTTAATTAATGAACCTTTTGCGTTTTAATATTGTCATATTATATAGGTAGGACATTGAATCAATTTGGTGGTGAAGAAACCTTTGGGTGAAGATGAATTCCTGCGGCTGTTGCAAACTGAAGAAGGCAAGCTCTACCGCATCGCTTTGGCGGTGCTGGGCAATGAAGACGATGCCTGGGATTCTCTGCAGCAGACAGCGGAGAAAGCCTGGATTAACAGAAGTACTTTAAAAGGAGGCCGGTCTGCTTTTCCTGCCTGGATCAAGAAAATTTTGATCAACCAGAGTCTCAATATACTGAAAACCCGCAACCGCCAGATTCCCACCGACCCACGGGAAATGACAGGAATCCTTGATTTGCCGCCTAAGAATGGCAAACCGGGAGATATTGATATTATCTGGGATCTGGTTTTGGAACTGGGGCCGGAACACCGAACCGTAATAGCACTCAGATACCTGGGAGATCTGTCCATAAAAGAAATCGCCGGCAAACTGGGTATCTCGCCCGGCACGGTAAAGTCACGTTTATACACGGCCCACACCCGATTAAGGCAAAAGCTGCAGGATAATAATTGGCAGGGAGTGAACAAAAATGGAACCTGAGTCACGTGATATGGATACCTGGATGAAAAAGACTCTAACTAACTGGGCTGAGCAAGGCACCTTATCATCCGAAAAATCTGCTCAACTGCGGATGAGTATAGCCCAATTAGCCGGTCAGGAGAAAAAGAACCATTTCAAACGCAAGGTCTGCGGTTTGGTGGCAGGCTTAATAACCTTCCTATGGCTGCTGTTGGCCAACTGCCCGGTAGCTGCTGCTGCTTACCGGGGCGGCACTGCAGGTTCAACCCATTCGTTGGAATTTAAAGCAGTAATTCTGATTTTGGTTTTATTTGGTTTTATCCTAAAGTATCAATATGATTTTCAGCTACGAAATAAAAATTTCGAGGTGAATTATGACTAACAATATGCGCGAGTATCTTAAAGAATTAATAGTTACATTAGTAATTGCATTTGTTCTGTCCATGGTTTTGCGAACCTGGATTATTGAAGGCCGGAGTGTACCTACGGGGTCAATGCTGCCCACTATTCAGCTCAAAGATCGTTTGCTGGTAAATAAACTGGTTTATCATTTCAAAGATCCGCAAAGGGGCGACATCATGGTTTTCCGGCCGCCTGATCAAATTGGGGCTACAGACGATTTTGTCAAAAGGCTCATAGCTGTCCCGGGAGATAAAGTCGAAATCAAAAAAGGTCAATTGTATATAAATGATAAGGTTCAACCGGAGTCTTATCTGACCGCAGCCATGAATTATGAATTCGGTCCGGTGGTTGTTCCAGCCAATAGCTATTTTGTCATGGGCGATAATCGCAACAACAGTTTTGACAGTCATCTGTGGGGAGCCTGGCTGACCCGTGACCATCTGATTGGAAAAGCCTTTTGCATCTATTGGCCGCTGGATCATGTGCAAGCTCTCAAACGTTGAAATAGGCTGGACTTCTTACCGCCTCCGCCAGTCGCGCCCCGGCTTTACGCCCGGGTTGCGGTGCTTTCCTTCAAATGCGGCCCGACGTTTTAAGTCCTCCATTAATTGGCCAAATTGCTCCAGATAAAGGGACTGGGCGCCATCAGAAAGAGCCCGGGCCGGGTCGTTATGGGTTTCGATCATTAATCCATCTGCTCCTACCGCTAACGCAGCCCTCGCCAGCGGCGCCACCAGTCCTCTGATACCGGCAGCATGGCTGGGATCGACCATAACCGGGAGGTGGGATTTCTGTTTGAGCAGCGGAATCGCCGATAAGTCCAAAGTGTTTCGGGTAGCCGTTTCAAAAGTACGGATGCCTCTTTCACAAAGAATAACCTGACTATTCCCCTCAGATAATATATACTCAGCACTCAGCAGTAATTCTTCCATCGTATTGGCCAGCCCTCTTTTGAGCAAGACCGGCTTGTTGAATCTTCCCACTGCTTTAAGCAGATCGAAATTCTGCATATTCCGGGCGCCGATCTGAATAACATCGACTTCTTCGAATAAAGGCAGCTGGGTCTGATTCATAATCTCAGTGACAATCGGCAAACCGGTCTCTTTTTTGGCTTTAAGCAACAAACGCAGCCCCTCCTCCTGCAATCCCATGAAGGCATATGGGGAAGTACGCGGTTTAAAGGCACCGCCCCTTAACATGGTGGCCCCGCTGGCTTGCACGAACCGGGCAATCTCGATAATCTGTGCTTCACTTTCTACCGAGCAGGGCC
Organism: Syntrophomonas sp. UBA5288; assembly: GCA_002408445.1. Lineage (GTDB taxonomy): Bacteria > Bacillota > Syntrophomonadia > Syntrophomonadales > Syntrophomonadaceae > UBA4851. The sequence goes on along the minus strand of DHSK01000082.1, from coordinate 4,848 downwards.
CCGCTACAACTTGAAACCAGCCCTGGCCGACGGTCACCCCGCCTGCGTTTACCATAGTATCTTCCGGATGTACGGTCCGGCTTACGGCTTTATATGGTTCGGTCACGCGTTTGCCGTATTCTACGATATCATTGTTTTGAACCACCGCATCCAAATCTATTACTGCCGTGTTGCCCAGCAGACAGACCACGGTATGTTCCGTGCCGGTACTTAGAAAAGTCTTGAAACCGCGCGCTTCTATACTCTGTTGGAATTGTTCGATTTCCCCTTGCGCTACCTCCGGTTTTAATACAAATATCATCTTCCGCTCCCTCCTTATCTTTTATCTAAACTTCTGACCGTGCAGATAATCTCTCTGATCTTGTCGTCATCCTTTAGACCTTCAGTTTCCACGCCGCTGCTTATATCGACACCATAAGGTTTGCATTTCCTGATGGCCTGAACTATATTGCTGTTTTTCAATCCACCGGCCAGAAAATAACGCTTCTGCAAGTTAGGTATCAGTTCATAATCAAATGTCTTTCCACTGCCGCCATATTGCCCTTTTTGATAGGTATCCAGCAAAAGCAAATCAACGGATAACTTCCCGGCCTGCAGCACCTGCTCCGTGTTCTGCACCCGCACCGCCTTGATGAGGGGACAATTTATCTGGTCCTTAAGCTTCCTTATATAGGTTTCACTTTCATCCCCATGCAACTGTACCGCATCTATGACACCGGCGCGGCATAGCTTTACAGTTAATGACACCGGCTCATTTACAAAAACCCCTACCGCCTTAATACGGGGATCGAGCTCAGCTTTCAGCCTACCGGCCTGTTCCGGTGTTACCTGCCGGCGGCTGGGGCTGAACACAAAACCGGTATAGTCCGGCAGCCAGCGGTTCACTGACTCTACATCTTCCTGGCGGGTCAAACCGCATATTTTAATTTTGGTCACTTTAGTACCCTCCGCAACTCTGCCAGCATAGCTTTCTTATCCCTACTGCGCATGAGGGTTTCCCCGATGAGCACGCCGTTGACTTTAGCCTGCCGCAGCATTTCAATATGGGATACATTTTTAATACCGCTTTCGGCTATAAAGAGAATGCTTTCCGGTACCAATTTCCGCAGCCTGATACTGTTGCTGAGGTCTACCGCAAAATCCTTAAGATTCCGGTTATTTACCCCGATAATTCGGGCGCGGGCCGCCAGGGCCGATTCAACTTCCCGCTCGTCATGGGCCTCCACGATGGCCGACAGACCCAGTTCATCGCATATGACAAGATAATCACGGATAGTCCTGGTATCGAGCAGCGCACAGATAAGAAGAATGGCAGATGCCCCCAGCGTTTTGGCTTCATAAATCTGATACGGATCTACGGTAAAGTCTTTGCGGAGGACCGGCAGTGAAGTCAGGTCCTTTATTTGCACTAAATAGTCGTCACTGCCCTGAAAATACTCCGGTTCCGTTAGTACCGATATGGCATCCGCCCCGGCCAGCTCGTAGTCTTGGGCTATCTGCAGATAAGGGAAATCCGCTGCTATAAGTCCCCGGGAGGGTGAGGCTTTTTTTACTTCACAGATAAAACTGATATCCGGTTGGTTTAAGGCTTTTTCAAATGGAAGACCGGCAGCGGGTTCCATATTCAGAGCCCTTTGCTTTACTTTCTCCAGCGGTATCTCCGCTCTCCTCCGCTCTATTCTGGCCTTCGTGGCCGCCGCAATAGTATCGAGTATCATGGCGCCACCTCGTTGGTAAGCCGGCGAAATTGTTCCAGTTTAGCCGCCGCTTTGCCGCTGTCGATTATATCCTCAGCCCATTTGATAGATTCCGTCACAGTGCAGTTATCAATACCTAAGTAGAGCGCCATCGCCGAGTTCAAAACCACCACATCCCGCTTAGGGCCTCTTTCCCGGCCGGTCAATATATCTACGCTGATTTGCGCATTCTCGGCCGGGCTGCCGCCCATCAGATCCTCCAGCACACAGCGGCTGAATCCGAATTGTTCCGGAGTGATCTCATAGGAAGTCAATTTACCGTGGCGGATTTCACAGACATAAGTTGCTCCGGTCAGAGTCACCTCATCCATCCCTTCATGACCGCTTACGGCCAGGCCCCGTACCACGCCCAGATTGGAAAGCACCTGGGCCAGGGGTTCCACCAGTTTACGGTCATATACACCCATCAGCTGCATAGTAGCCCCGGCCGGATTGGCCAAAGGACCTAAAATATTGAATATGGTGCGAACTCCCATCTCCTTGCGTACCGGTGCCGCATATTTCATAGAAGAATGATAAAGCTGGGCAAACATGAAACAAATATTGCTCGCTTTTAATATTTCCTCACATTGGGCCGGGGTAAGGTTAAGGTTAATCCCCAGGCACTCCAAAACATCGGCTGCACCGCTTTTACTTGATACGCCGCGGTTTCCGTGCTTTGCCACCGGTACCCCGCCGGCCGCGGTCACAAAGGCAGCCGTGGTGGAAATATTAAAGGTATTGGTCCCGTCCCCACCGGTTCCGACGATATCGATAACATTGCGTACCGGATTGATTTTAAGTCCTCTCTCGCGCATAACGGTAGCGCAGGCGGTAATTTCCTCCACGGTTTCGCCTTTCATCCTCAGCCCGGTCAATAAGGCGCCGATTTGCGCCTGGGTAGCGCTGCCATCCATCATGGCATTCATTACTACCTTAGCGGTTTCGAAGTCAAGATCCTCACCATTGATTACAGCCTGAATAGCATTTTTTATCATCATCTTTTCCTCCCTAATTTAAAAAATTTTCCAAAACTATATGTCCCAGAGGGGTCATGATAGATTCCGGGTGAAACTGCACGCCATAGACTGGGTATTTCTCGTGTTTGACGGCCATAACTTCTCCGGTCTTATCCTCAGCAATAACCTGCAATGAGGCGGGAAGCGTATCTTTCCTGGCGGCCAGTGAATGATAACGCGCGGCCTCAATCTGCCGGGGAAGTCTGCGAAAAAGCCGGCAAGAGTTGTCAAGCCTTATGGTGCTCTGCTTGCCATGCATCAAGCGTCCGGCATAAGTGATTTCCGCCCCGAATGCTTCGCAGATAGCCTGGTGTCCCAGGCACACTCCCAGGATAGGGACTTTTCCGGCCAGATGCCTGATCACTGCTTCACAGATACCGGCATCCTTGGGGTAACCGGGACCCGGAGAAATTATGATGTGGGAAGGCTTCAAAGTTTCAATCTCCGGCACGCTCAGTTCATCATTGCGTATTACGCTGATTTCCGGATTGATGCTTCCGGCCAGCTGCACCAGGTTGTAGGAAAAACTATCGTAGTTATCTATCAGCAAAATCATCAGTCATCAACCTCCGCGGCATTGCATATGGCGTTAATCACCGCCCGGGCCTTATGTCCGGATTCTTCATACTCATTTGCAGGAATACTGTCGGCTACAATCCCTCCACCCGCCTGCACATAAACCTGGTTGTTCTTTTTTACCGCCATCCGAATAGCGATGCAGGTATCCATGTTCCCGGTGAAATCCAGATACCCCAACGCACCTCCGTAAATACCACGCGGTTCGGTTTCCAGCTCGTCTATAATCTCACAGGCTCTGATCTTGGGTGCGCCGGACAGGGTTCCGGCCGGCAGCACCGCCTCAATAGCGCTGTATCCGTCATGATCGGGCCGTATATTGCTTTCCACCTGAGAACAGATATGCATAATGGTTGAATAGCGATGTATGGCCATATAATCGGTGACCTGGACCGAGGAGAACTCTGAAATCTTTCCCAGATCGTTGCGGCCCAAATCAACCAGCATATTATGTTCCGCCAGTTCTTTTTCATCAGCCAGCAACTCCTGTTCCAGGCGCCGGTCCTCCGCCTCGGTTTTTCCCCGCGGCCGGGAACCCGCAACCGGGAAAGTAGTCAGCCGTCCGTTTTGCAAACGGACCAGTGTTTCCGGCGATGTGCTCATTATTTCATCTCCGTCCATGTACAGATAGACCATGTAGGGTGAAGGATTGGTGGTTCGCAAAACCCGGTACGCATTTAAAAGGCTGCCCCGGTAAGGAGCGGTAAACTGTCGCGAGATTACAGCCTGGAAGATGTCTCCGGCCCGAATATACTCTTGGGTTCGTTCAACCATATGACAGTATTCGGCCTGGCTGACCGAGCAGGTAAAATGAACATTTTTGTCACTCTTAAGCCGGGGCAGGCTCCGGGTATCCCTGATCAGACCGGCCATGGCTTCTAATTCCGCGGTGGCCTTGCCGTAGTTTTCCAGCACCTGATCAGTTTTCATATTGACCACAATCCAGATCTTCTGCTTGAGATGGTCATAAGCGACCACCTTGTCAAACAGCATCAGATCAAAATCATTGAACTCGCCCCGCTTAATTGATAACTTGGGCTCGGCGTAGCCCATCATGGCATAGGACAGGTAACCTACAAATCCCCCGATAAATGGCGGCAGGCCGGGAATCCGGGGAGATTTATAGTTCTGCTGGATCTCCCGCAATACGTTATAGGGATGGTCGGTTTGAATCTTACTGACTTCACCTTCCTTCTCGATAACAACTGTGTGATCTTTGCAGTACACCCGCATAAGCGGGTCAAAGCCCAGGAATGAATAGCGGCCCCACTTTTCCCCGCCTTCCACACTCTCCAGCAGGTAATAACGTTGGCTGATAGCTGAGAACTTTCTAAGCAATGCAATCGGAGTAATAACATCGGCATAGATTTCCCGGCCTATGGGTACGATGCTGTATTCAGGGGCCAGCTTCCGGATGCTTTCACAATCAGGTCTGATCATCTGCTCCACCTCATTTCACCGATTATTTATCTTCCGGATGATAAGATTTACGGAAAATGAGATTTTTGCATAATTAA
>DHSK01000135.1:4322-11396 GCA_002408445.1 Syntrophomonas sp. UBA5288 | reverse complement strand
TGAAACTCCTGTAAAAAGCTAAGGTCAATAAGGTCTCTAAGATCCACGACTTTCACCTTCCTTGTTGAGCATCCGTTAACAACAATTTACTGCAGTTGCTGGGTGGCGGCTGTACACCGGAATGCGATCTGGTGATTCAGAGAGGAGATTAGTTGCTGATATTATATTTTTGCATTTTTTTGTACAGAGTGGTGCGGGATATATTCATCTCCCGGGCCACCCGGCTTATATTGCCTCCATACTGGTCGAGAAGGGCTGTAATTTGCTCGCTTTCCTGCTCCTTTAGAAGCTGTTTGATTTTTTTTCTTTCATTATTTGTTGAGGGCGGAGGAGAAAATTCAGCCTTTTTGTCGTGGTGAAAACCTTTTAATGACGGTAGATGCTCCGCTTTAACTACATCGTCATTATTAATATTAAGTATTCTTTCCACGACATTTTGCAATTCTCTAACATTTCCAGGCCAATCGTATTCTTTTAGCAGCCGTATTACCTCAGGATCAACATATTTAATTTTGCTGTTTACCTCCTGGTTTAGGGTTTTGAGCATATAATCAAAAAGCAGGGGAACATCTTCCCTGCGTTCCCGCAAGGGCGGTATTTTAATAGGTACAACATTCAGACGGTAATATAGGTCCTCACGAAAACGGCCTTTTTCCACTTCCTCATCCAGGCTTTTATTAGTGGCGCAGATTATCCTGACATCAACTTCAATAACCTTGTCATCACCAATCCGCGTGAGGCTGCGATCCTGTATAACTCTTAGCAAAGCTACCTGTTGCTCCAAGGGCATATCGCCTATTTCATCCAAAAAAAGAGTTCCTCCGGAAGCCATTTCAAACTTGCCTGGCCTGCCGCCCCGTTTAGCCCCGGTAAAAGCTCCCTCGGCATATCCGAATAATTCACTGCCGATTAATTCCCGGGGAATGGCACCACAATTTACCGCTATAAAAGGGCCGTTGCGGCGCGGGCTTTCGTTATGAATAGCTTGAGCGAAGACTTCTTTTCCGGTGCCACTTTCACCTTCCAGTAAAATATTGGCTTTGCCGCGTGCCGCCAGAGAAGCTAAATGTATAGTTTTTAATAAAGCCGGACTCTGGCCGATAATATTATCGAACTTAAAAGTGGCTTGAGCCCCGCTAAAACGGTTTATCAATTTTTGTATCTTTTCCATGGGCCGGAGGATAATAACACCGCCGGCAGCTGCTCCTTGATCATCTAGTATGGGGGTGCCTGAGGATAGGCAGTGAATACGTCCAATACTGCCGTCAACCAGGACCTCAATATCATTATAGGATTTCTGCTGTCCCAATAATTTTTCAACACAGGGCGCTTTATCGCCGACGAGGTTCTTTATCGATTGATTAATCAATTCGGAACTTGATTTACCAAAAATATGTTCGGAAATCTTATTGGTATTGGTTACGGTTCCTTCATTATCAATAATCAAAACACCATCTGACATGGTCTTAAAAATATTGTTTAGACGGTTGTTAGCCAGCACCAGTTCCCGGTTCCGTTCTTGTAATTTCAATTGTTGGTAAGCCATTTTAGAAAAGGTATCCGCTACGGAGGAGAGAACATTAGCGGCAGCTTGAACATTTTCGATAGGCATAATGGGTATTTTTTGGATCTCTTTTACAAATTCATCAGGGTCGATGCCAATTTCTGCAGCAATTTGGCGAGACTGCTGCTCATCAGGTGGTTCAGTCAGAATCTGCCCTCCAAATATTGCCCCTATTTGCCGGCCTTCCAGCATGATAGGAGCAACGAAATCGACTAACCCGGCATGGCATTGGTATACTACCGGTTTTCCGGTTCGGGCGGCTTCTTCGCCGCCAATCAAATCACATTTTTCACAGCGCCGTTCTCCCTTATCCATGCCTCGTATCATATTGCTGCAAAAATTTGAAAAAGAACTGGGTTTCGTCAGCGCATTACCCCTGCTGTCCTCGGCTAATGCGCCCACACCTACACATAAAGCAAAATTGTCCTGAAAAGTCTGTAAAAAATCGAGGTCGATAAGATCTCGTAGATCCACCAATTTCACCTTCCTTTTGCAATGACCATTAACCAGCATTGTTATAAGGTGCTTATATGAAAGGATTGTAATTTTAGTTTAACAAACTGAGTTTTAATATCAATCCTTTGTGATGATTTAGCAACTAGCCAACAGAGGGACGTTCTTTTTGTTGGCTTTTTCACAGATAACTTTTACTAGCCAACAAAAAGAACGTCCCTCTGTTGGCTAATGTAAACTAATTGTAAAGGGGTGTAAACTACATATTTGTGACAGAAGTGTACAATGTCAACAATAATATTTTATCTAGTTAATAGACCGGATTTATTACATGATATTTTATATGCTTGAGCAAATCCTCGAATTTAGCAGAAATACGTAGATATTATAAGTATTTAAACCAAAATGCTATTGTTTTCACAAAGTATGGCATGATGTTTGCTTTGTTATAAGTTAATGTGCCAAAAAGAATTTGGATAAACCGTTATTAGAAAGGAGTTGTCCTACATTATGAAAGCAGCAGTATGGTACGCCCAAAAAGACGTAAGAGTAGTTGAGGTTCCAGAACCCCCCAAACCACCAAAAGACTGGGTGAAAATCAAGGTTGAATGGTGCGGAATCTGTGGATCAGACCTGCATGAATATATTGCGGGTCCAATCTTTATTCCGGTAGGCACCCCGCATCCCTTAACTGGTGGAACAGCACCTATAACACTTGGCCATGAGTTTTCCGGAACTATTGTCGAAGTAGGTGAAGGGGTTACCAACTGGAAACCCGGGGACAAAGTGGCTCCCGATGCCTGCCAGGTTTGCTGGGAATGTTACTCATGTAAAAGAATGAACTATCCCTGCTGCGAGAAACTGGCTTTCACCGGATTACACACCGATGGAGCATTTGCACCTTATGTGAATGTTCCAGCCTATACGCTATATAAAATACCTGACGATATGCCCTTCGAAATAGCTGCGGTGGTAGAGCCTCTTGCGGTTGGAATGCATGCGGTTCGGCGGGCTCCGGTTATTGCCGGCGATAATGTGGTTGTGTTCGGCGGTGGCACTATCGGATTGTCGGCTCTGCAATGTGCCAAAGCTGCCGGGGCTGCTAAGGTTATTGTGGTTGAAATGGCCCAAGCCCGTAAAGAATTTGCCAAGAAACTGGGGGCCTATGCCGTGCTGGATCCAACCCAGTGTGATGTAGCTGCTGAAGTTCATAAACTGACTGATGGTTTAGGTGCTGATGTGGCTATTGAGTGTGTAGGCAGTGACAAAACGGTTCCGGTTGCACTGCAAAGTATTCGCCCGCGTGGTATTGTTGTAACTGCCGGTGTATTTGAGAAGGATACTCCAATACAGTTTAACAATGTCACTTTCCCGGAAAAGGAAATCAAAGGTTCTCTGGGATACAATGGAGAATTTGCCACCGTCATATCAATGTTGAGTGACGGCAGACTTGATGCCAATACGATGATTACAGGAAAAATCAAGCTTGATGATATACTCGAAAAAGGCTTTATGGAACTGATCAACAATAAAGATAAAAACATCAAGATTATAGTATCTCCCAAATAAAAACGCATTTCCAGGGGCTGCTGCTGTCGGCCCCTGGAAACAAGGGTTCATCTCTGCTTTTTAATTATGAAGAGGTGCGCAGGGCGGTATTTGCTCTCCGCATAGAGGGGATGCCAATCAGTCCATATATTTTTCATAAGCCAGATGGATTGATTCAACTTGATCCCCGGCTTCGATCGGTTGGTTAACCATGGTATTGTCGTCCTTAAAGTTAAAAATTAACCAGACCACTTCTTGCCCTTCAAACCATCCCGGAATCTCTTTACCTTCAAAGTAATCTTTGGCCAGTGGGTATTTCTGATAAAGGGGCAGCACTTTTTCGGCTTTATACCCCACCTTGTCTCCCTGTGTGGTTGTTTATAACATTTATACTATATAAAATATAGGTAGGAATATTGCGGTGGAGGATAATGCGTTTCTCGGTTGAATTTACGGCTTATTTGGCATATAATTTGCTTAAGCAAAAGGGAGTAACTTGTTAAATAGAGTCAACATCCTGGCTGAAAGGCCTGGCTCTATTGGTCAAAACCTTGATTTAGTGAGACTTTTGCCTCTATAAGGGGGTAAAGGCCTTTTTTATTGGTTTGATTGGGAGAAGCCATAACGGAATATAAGGATTGTACCCGGGATGCCTCGAACCATTTCGATTGGAAAGGAATTTTGGAATTGTGGAATTATTATTGAACGGTGTCGATTTTATCATCCATCTTGACCAGCATCTGCTTGAAATTATAAGCAAGTACGGCGTTTGGGCCATCTTAATCCTCTTTACTATCATTTTTTGCGAGACAGGACTGGTTGTGACCCCATTTTTACCTGGCGATTCCCTGTTATTCATTCTGGGAGCGCTGGGTGCCAGCGGTAATATCAATATTGCCCTGGTTATTGTTGTTCTTGCTACTGCCGCTGTTACCGGCAATATGGTTAATTATCAGATCGGAAGGTTTATTGGACCTAGGATTTTTGACCGGGAAAAGGGCTGTTTGTTTAAAAAGGAACATTTGCTGCGAACCCAGGAATTTTATGGGCGACATGGCGGCAAGACCATCATAATAAGCAGATTTATCCCCATTATTCGTACTTTTGCACCTTTTGTAGCCGGAATTGGCAAGATGAGATATGCGCGATTTTTTATTTATAATCTGGTGGGAGGAATCCTATGGGTAAACCTTTTTGTTCTTGCAGGTTATTATTTCGGTAATATCAGTATGGTAAAAGAAAACTTCAGCCTGATTATAGTGGGAATAGTTGTGATTAGTCTAATGCCGGCATTTATCAGCTTTATTTATAACAATCGAACTGCCGGGAAAAATGCATAATGAGAACAATAGATGAAATGAGCCGGTGTGAAATAAATGTACCTGGCAGTAGTATAAATCAGATTATTAATATCTTCTTTAAGCCGGTATTAATAATCTGATAACAATTACAAATTAAGAGTAATTTTGCACTTGCAATTACTGCCATCAAGAAACAACCTCTAAACTTCGATATCACATAACTGTTGCAAAAAATTCCGAAACTCCAGCCACTTCTCATTATCTACATCTTTAAGAAATTTATTATTGGCTTCCACAATAGCGTTAATTAATGGTTCCTCCAACTCACGTCCCTTATCGGTAAGCGACACCTGGAGTGCTCTGCGGTCACAAGGAGCAGCATTTCTGGTTATCAACCCTTTATGCTCCAACCTATCCAAATGAGTTGTCATAGTTGAATAATCCAGCGACAAGCGATCAGCCAGATTTTTAGATGTTTGGCCGTCATTATCCCACAGACATCTAAGCAAAGCGTATTGCGATGGTGTTACATCATATTTGGCCAAGTCAGACTTAAAGACCTGATAAACACTATGATGAGCTTTGGTAAGCATAAAATTTAAACATTCCTCAAGCTGCAAATTATGTCGATACCTCTTTCCTTCATTAGTTTATACCCAAAATTTATTTTATCAATATAAATGAGACAAAACAATAATATCTCAATACAGAAAAATCCAATATGGTCATGAAATATGACATAGAATGTTTAATTTAGCGTTTTTTTGCTGCCACAACGGTTTATTTTGTAATCAAATAATTTGTTTACAAGTATTACAAATGCATTTAAAATAAAAATGAATAAATATAAGTTTTGTCGATCTATCAGATGTAAAATGTGTATACAAATAATTGGTTGACAAACTATATGTTATCAATATAAAATATCGGTAGAAAGCAAGAAAAAGAGAGAATTTTGTAGGATATATTCAGAGACAGCGATTAAACGAAGGAATAGGGGGAGAAGCAAATGGCTGGTATTTGGATATTTGGGGAAGATTACCAACAATCTCTGGAACTATTAAATATTGGAAGAAGTCTGGCCCAGGAATTGGATACTCATGTGGTTTCTTTTGCTCTTAACCGTATAATGGCTCAGGATTATCTGGATCATGGTTCGGATGAGGTTATGCTGCTCCCGGCTTTGCCTAAAAATCAACCATTTGAAGCTTATGTCTCTGTTTTGGCGGAGCAGGCCCGGCAGGATGACCCGGATTTGATCCTTATTACAGGGACAAAACGGGGAAATGAGATCGGGGCCCGGGTTGCGGCTCGCCTAAATACCGGTTTGTGTACCGGGTGTATTGGTTTGCAGGTGAATGACAACAGAGAAATTTTAATGAAGAAAATGGTATACGGGGGCTTAGGGGTACAAACAGTGGTATGCTCGAGCCGCCCGGCGATGGCTGCAGTGGTTGCGGGGATATTTGAACCGGCGGAACTGGCAGCTGACAAAGGCAAACAGATAATCAGAAAAGTGAATAATATACCATATTCACAGGTGCGGGTTGTAAAGAGGGTTATTGAGGAATCCGATGAAGTGGCTATCCGGGATGCCAAAGTTGTGGTGTGTGTGGGACGCGGGTTGGAAAAACAAAAGGATATTGAATTGGCTCAAGAATTGGCTCGGATCCTGGGGGGTACCGTAGCTTGCAGCAGACCGGTGGCCATAGATTTAAAATGGATGCCGGAGAATCAATTTGTGGGTATATCAGGAATTCAGATAAAACCTGATTTATACATTGGCCTGGGAGTTTCCGGTCAGCCGCAGCACTTGTGCGGCATCTGTGACAGCAAAGTAATTGTAGCTATTAACCGCGCTGCTGATGCACCATTTTTCGAAGCTGCTGATTATGGAATAGTCGGGGATCTTTATGACGTAGTACCCGCTCTGATAAATGAGATAAAGGCTCGAAGCAGTCTGTCCGAGGTCTCAGCAACGGGAAATAATTAAAGAATAATAGCAATTAAGTTATATGTTGTAATCAAATTTTAAAAAGTGAGGATTTTTTGCACGGATGATGCTTGAATGCACGTCTGTGCTTTTTTTCGAGCAAAATCAACCATTAATAAGCACTCAATTTTATAATTTGCTGCAATTTTGCATTGATTTTAAATTATGATGCGAGAATGTATATTGAGCAAAAAAGCAGCGAATACTTGATATAT
>DHSK01000135.1:0-4174 GCA_002408445.1 Syntrophomonas sp. UBA5288 | reverse complement strand
ATATATAGGCTTTGGCAAGCACTTGCCAAAGCCTATAATTTTTTGGCATGAAATATGCTTAAAGAAATAGGTGAAAATAAAACAACAATATGATGCATCACATGGTTGGAAGGAAAGGGAGTGTATATAAGCTTAATTGACCAGTTGGTATATACATTATTGATGATGAAAGGGGATACAAAATGCAAAGTAGATTATTGTCACTAATTATAGGACTTGTTATCCCGATTTGTGCTGTTGTTGTAGCATTTCCTTTCTATAATCGGATTACACCGTTTGTTTTCGGATTTTCCTTTAACTATTTCTGGATTTTTGCCTGGCTATTTCTAACTTCCCTATGTCTATACATTGCTTATAAGATCGATCCTTACAATCAGTAGAAAGGAAGTGTTTTCATAAATGGCAATTGTTGTTTTTATAGGAATCCTTGTTTTATCTCTCGTTATTGCCTTGTTCGCCCGTAAAGGTGCTATTGGATCCAGCATGGATGACGTTATGGTAGCAAGCGGTTCTTTCGGGGCATTCCTTATGTTCTTCGTGGCTGTTGGCGAGATATACAGCATTGGAACAATGATCGGAGTACCGGGTGCGGTTTATTCAAAAGGTACCAATTATGCCCTGTGGTTTATTGCATATATACTTTTAGCTTATTGTGTTGGTTATTTTCTCAATCCAGCCATTTGGAGAATGGGCCAGATCTGTAAAGCGGTCTCGATCGGTGACGTAATCGGCTGGCGTTTTAACAGCAAGTGGTTGCAGGTAATCGTTGCCTTAGTAGCAATCTTCTTTTTGGCTCCCTGGACACAGAACCAGTTTGCCGGAATGGCTATCCTGTTCAACTATCTTGATATAGGGGTAGGCTATACGACCTGCATCATTATTTCAGCTGCTTTAGCTTTTATTTATATAGCAGTCGCCGGCATCAGGGCTCCGGCCTGGGTAAGTGTTTTAAAAGATATTTTACTGCTGGCGGGTATAATCGTTGCGGGTATTGTTGCAGCAACAAAATTTCCCGGCGGCGTGCATGGAATATTTAGCACGGTAGCTGCGAAAGCCCCCGAAATGTTAGTGGTAAAAGCTCATCCGGTTACCGAAAATGTAACCTTCTTGCTTTCCACTATCTTATTCCAGATGCTTGGTTTCTACATGCTGCCCATGTCCTTCCAGGCTATTTTAACCGGTAAGTCGGAAAAAATTATTCGCCGTAACCAAATTATTATGCCTTTATATATGATCATGTTTCCTTTTTTGATCATAACTGCTTATTTTGCACTGATTACGATTCCTGGTTTAGCTAAACCGGACGAAGCTTTGCTGGCAGTAGTTACCCAGAATCTGCCGGGCTGGGTTGTCGGCATGATTGCCGGCGGCGGTGCCTTGACCGCTATCCTGGTTATGGCCATGACTGCCTTAACTGTCGGTGGTATGTTCTCCAAGAATATTCTTGGTGTGATGAAACCGGATATGCAGGAAAGTCAAATGGTCTGGTGGACCCGTGCCGCAACAGGTATTTTCCTGTTCTTCAGTGTAATGCTAACCCTTTACTTCCCGCAACTTATGGCTGGTGTTATCACCCTTGCCTATTCAGGACTTACCCAAACTTTCGGTGCCGTCTTCTTCGGATTCTTCTGGAAAAAGGCAACCAAGATGGGCATTGGTGCCGGTATTATAGCCGGTGTAGCATCAATCTTCCTGATAACTACCGCACCATGGGGACTCAATAAGGGATTTGTAGCACTGTTTATCAATATAGTTGTAACAGTTGTTGTAAGCCTGATGACTAAAGCGGACGATGAGACCGTAAGACGGTTCGAACTGTTCAAGACTGTTACCAGGAAGACCAACGGCCGCCTGGTTGCCGGTGAAATTAATAGCGTTCTTAAGGAACAGAATGCAGCCGGAGAACAACCTGCCTAAGGTTATTCCCAACGTATGGAAAAGACTTGTTCCCGGTAAAACAGTCAATCCTGCGTAGATGAAATCCAAAGAAATATAAGAACTTTTACCATGTCTCCTTTCGATCCGAAAGGAGACATGGAGTTTTTATATGCAAAAGCCAACTAAATTTTCTTTTAGTTGGCTTTTAAAAGTTATTCCGTTTGTAAAATATATTGAAACGGTTTACCATAAAGCGTTTAGTTTTGATTTAAGTTATTCAATTATGAGATAATCTTAATATAAACCAATATTGAATCTATCAATTATTATGAAATAATGATCACAGAAATAAGGAAAACTATTTGGCATCAGGATTATCCATTAAATGAACTACTCTAATAGATGCACTCAGTAAAACAAAGGAGGTGTAGTGAAAATGGTATGGACCAATGAAACTACGGGACTGAATGAACACTATATTCAACAAGATGCATCAATCAAAATTGCGGGAAGACTCTTTGACCAGGCTAAAATAGAGGAAATTGCAATTGTTGATAATAAGATGCAGCCTTTAGCCTTGATCACCAAACAGGATTACATTCACTACAGTCTCCTGGAAAATGTGGATATGCCGGTACTGGACTGTTCTTTGGAAAATTCCTGGGTGTGTATAAATAAGAAGCAAACATTGCCCCAATTATTATTTATCAAGGCTGATTATCTGGTAAGGGTAGATGGCAAGGGGCGCTTTCAGGCTGTTATTCCAAAAGAACAGCTGGTAAGGCAATATATAAAAGAACTTAAAAACCCCTTACTTTTTACAGGCCAGGGCAGTTTAATAGTAGTTGTTGATAGCAATGGTGAGAAAGTATATCTGGATTTATATCAAGCCTCCAATTTAAATGATCGATTCATGGATTCTTTTAACCAATCCTCCTTATGGATAAGTCTTTTAAACGCTGCGACCAGAGGGATAAGCAGACAAGGAGAGGAACTTTCCTGGGGGGATATCGACTGGACGGTTTTTACCTTACCTGTATACGAAAAAGAAAAACTGTTGGGAGCGGTCGGCCTTTTTTACTATTCGCCGGAGATTCATGCGGTTATCAAGCAGATACGTCACCTGGAAGAAATGTATAAAGAGGTCAATACGATAATCGAAACATCTTACGACGGCTTTAATGTTACAGATGGACAGGGGGTGGTGCTGCGAGTTAACCGGTCACATCAGCGCATTACGGGTTCGCGGCCTGAGAACATGGTGGGGAAACATATTCTGGACTGTGTTAAGGAAGGGGAATTATCAGACTCTGTTACCATGGAGGTACTGAAGCACAAGCGAACCGTTACTGCCCAACAGCAGGTGAGAAACGGCAAACATATAATTGTTACCGGTACCCCGGTATTTGATGAAGCCGGGGAGATCATCCGGGTGGTCTGTAATTTGCGGGATATCACCGAGTTGAAGACATTGGAGGGTAAACTGGCCGAAACGGAAAAATCCAGCAAGCAGTATCGTAACGAATTGGAGCATTTGCGCAAACAGCACTTGTATCATGAGCAGATTATTACTGCGAGCGAGGCCATGAACAAGATACTGGATGAAGTACAACAGGTAGCGGATAAAGATGTAACCGTAATAGTCCTGGGTGAAACCGGGGTAGGTAAAGGGGTAATTGCCAAAGAAATTCACCAGTCCAGCATACGGCGGGACGGACCTTTTATTGATATCAACTGTGGTGCAATTCCGCCGGCTTTATTAGAATCGGAACTGTTCGGTTATGAACATGGTGCTTTTACCGGGGCTAAGAAGGGTGGCAAGCCCGGTATTTTTGAGCTGGCCCAGCATGGTACCCTTTTTCTGGATGAAATCGGAGAACTGCCTATGGATCTTCAGGTCAAGCTGCTGAAGGTCTTACAGGAAAAACAGATCCTGCGGGTTGGGGGAACGGCACCTATACCGGTGGACGTACGTATTATCTGTGCAACTAATCGAAATTTGAGGGAAATGATGGCCAACGGTGATTTCCGGTCCGACCTTTATTATCGCCTTTTTGTGGTGCCTATTTATATCCCGGCTTTGCGTTATCGCAAGGATGATATTATTCCCCTTATGAACTATTATCTGGACAAATTTAATCAGAAATACGGCTGCGCCAAAGAAATGGCCCCGGAAGTGCAGAAAAAGATGCTTCATTATTCCTGGCCCGGGAATGTGCGGGAATTGGAAAATCTGGTTGAACGTTTGGTGGTATCGGTTCCTGTAACGACAATAGATGCCGGACATATTCCGGAG
>DHSK01000148.1 GCA_002408445.1 Syntrophomonas sp. UBA5288 | reverse complement strand
GAAACCCGGTTGGCATCTACCTTGCCTTCGTCATGGATTACAATGACCGTAACATTTTCCGCGAATCGGGTAAGATACTCCGCTTCCTCAATAGCGGCATCACCACTTCCTACTACAATTACATCCAGTTCGGTAAACAGATCGGCATCACAGGTGGCACAGTAGCTGACTCCTTTACCCCTCATCCGGCCTTCGCCCGGTATACCCAGCATCCTGGGCTCGGCACCCATGGCAAAAATAACGGCTTTAGCAAAGTAGTCATCTTTTTTACCACCAACCTTCTTGGGGGAACTGAATAAATCCATGGAAACTACGGTATCTTTAATGAAATTGGCTCCAAATTCAGCCGCATGGTCAGCCATGGATTGGGTAAGCCCCGGCCCGGTAGTACCCGGCCCGAAACCCGGATAGTTTTCCAGCTCCTCGGTAGTAGCAGCTTGTCCACCCGGCCTGCCTTTTTCAATGATGCCGGTTTTAAGTCTGGAGCGGGCACCATATACCCCGGCTGCCATTCCTGCAGGTCCACCACCTAAAATCAGGAGGTCATAAAGATTATCCATGATAAAATCACCTACCTTCTTGAAATGACTGAAGCGCAGTTAGCAATATATCCTGATCCACCAGCTGCAGGTCATCCCCATAAACAGCTTTAAGATCAATTTGGATCTTGTTTTGCATGAGCTCCTCCGTTTTCAGCAAACAATTGCCGATCAGGTTTAGAGCCCGGATATCCACCTCACCTGGCCGTTTGGTGATAATGATTGATTTATAGGGATTTTGGTTGGGTTTGATACTCCCCGACAGAGGATGTGAGATGAGTTGATGGCCTAAAGCCACCAGGTTATAAGCGTGCATAATTACCTCCCGGCAATCCCCCTCTACCCAGGAGTATTCAAAAGCAGGAATATTCTTTACCAGAGGATTATTCGTAATTATAAGCAGCTCTTCGTATAACAAGTCATCAACTCCCAACCGAGGAATTTGCTTTCAGGCTTAATTCCTTTTTATGCATAAAAAAAGAGCGTTGCAACATTGTTGCCCGCTCTCTGTTTTAAAACCTGAGAGATTCACCCTTAGAGGGTTTGCCCCTTCGGTGTCATAATGACTTTCCAGAGTTGCATCCGGCTGCGGTCCTTGGACCTGAGAGTTTCATCACTAAGGGGGACACATAGTGACTTGCTTCTTCGGTATGAGCCAAGCTCATTCTTCCGCAACCATCAATTGCCAATTATTAAATTTAGATATAACCGGGTTAGATTTAATCTTGTTTCTAACGAAATTGTATATCTGCTTTTAATCGGCTGTTAAAGACACATAAAAGTTCGTATCTGTTTTTATGCCATCATTATAACTAATAACCCCGGTATGGTCAACCTTGTTTACAGCCAATTTCTTTGACTTAACCTGGTGAATACAGTAAATCGAGATAAGTTTTTCTGTTTATTTTAGGTCTGGTTACCATAGGCATTACATATGTTATATCTTTTAATGCCTATGGTCATCTCCTATTTAATTGTTCAAGGTATTAATACACAAAAAGTGAATCTGGCCTTCTCAACGAACAGAGCCTAATTATTCTGCTCAATCAATTAATTAATATTCACGCGTAAGTACCAGGCTGTTATTTAAGTCTTTGGAGAAGAGCAGCTGGTGAATAGACAGACCACTGTAACGGAAAGAAGCAGCACAGGATTGCAGGTACATGCGCCACATGCGAATAAACCTCTCGTCGAATTTTTCTCTTACTATTTTCAGGTTTTTTTCAAAATTGGCAGCCCAATGATCTAGTGTCATAGCATAGTGCATCCGCAAACACTCTACGTCCAGCAGGTTAAAATCGTACTCAGGCAGTAACCAAACGGTCTCACGAAGAGAAGGAATGTAGCCACCGGGGAATATATATTTTTCTATCCAGGGATTTACAGGGCCCTCAGTTGTATGGGTAATAGTATGCAAAAGTGACAACCCTCCAGTCTTGAGCATATCTCTGATAGCTGCCATATAAACAGGCATACCTCCCTGCCCCACATGCTCGAACATTCCCACACTAACTACTTTGTCGAATTTGTTGCCTGTAGCTGCCAGCTCCCGGTAGTCCATTAGTAAAACATCCACCAGGTGACCCAGCTCCAGTTCCTCAATGCGTTGTTTGGTTCGGTCGTGCTGTTCTTTACTAACTGTAATTCCAGTGGCTTTTACGCCATACTGCCGGGCTGCTCGGATAATCAGCCAACCCCAGCCACTGCCTATATCCAATAGCTTTTCTCCTGGTTTAAGCTGAAGTTTCATGAGGGTATGATCAATCTTTTGCAGTTGCGCCTTTTCTAATGTATCATCCGGCGAGCAGAAGTAAGCACAGGAGTAACTCATCGTAGGATCCAGCCAGAGAGCAAAGAAGTCATTTCCCAGGTCGTAATGATGGCTTACCTCCTTTTTCTGTCTTTCAATCACAGATTTGTGCAACATAGATGTGACCTTTCGTCCGGTTTTCCCCACCTCATATTTCTCAATTAAGTTCTTGTTTAAGTGTATCAGCCTGATTACTTCTTCTATGTGACCTTCCAATTCAATCAGCCCATCAACGTAGGCCTCGCAAAAAGCCAGGGAAGGATTTTTCATCAGCTTCCCAATTAAGGACCTATCTCTAATAATTAGTTTAAAGAAAGGGGTCCCGTCCCCGTATTTTTCCTCTGTTCCATCCCAGAAAACCACACTGAAAGCACCTGATTCTATATGCTCACACAGCTTTCGGAGCAGTTTCTTTTCGATTTCCCCGGCCTGATCCATCACATACTTCCGAGTCAGGTTAATGGGGGTAGATTCTTCTAACTTAGTTTGTTCTACTTTATTGTTGTTGCTTGAAACTGGCATTCACCCTCTCACTCCTTTCTAAGTGTATTTTCTAGTAATTGTCATCAAACAAACTATTCACTAAATAGAGTATCCAACGAAAACAACAATATACTTCGCCCAGGCTTAAATATCCATCACCAAATAAAAATTGAATACGACCTTTTCCCAGGGGCAACCTATAAATGTCCCGGATAAGAATCGATAGCCCTGAAACAGAGTCCTGTTAATTATCTGGAGAACGGTGAGAATTCAAAAAGAAGAGGTTGATAGGAAATGCATCAAGTAATAATAGTCGGTGCAGGACCGGGCGGTGCTTATCTTGCATATTTATTAGCTAATAATGGTCTTGATGTCCTGGTAATAGAAAAAGAGCAGCTGCCCAGACACAAACCCTGTGGCGGAGGTCTTACTCCCAAGGTCATCAAGCTCCTTGATTTTGATCTTAGTCCGGTCATTGAAGATGTTATTTATAGTCTGGTATTAACACGTCGCTTAAATGACCCTGTCAAAATAAATACTGAAAAACCGATCGTCTTCATGACCAGCAGAGACAAGTTTGATGCGTATTTACTCGAAAGAGCCAGGTCGGCCGGAGCCAGAGTTCTGGAAAATACCAGGATAGACCGCATGCAACAAAACTCTGCATGCGTCACCGTCGCATCGGGTGATACCGAGTGGCAGGGCAGTATATTGGCAGGAGCTGATGGTGCGCAGGGTATAGTAGGACGCACATTGGGATTGAACCGCAACTATAAGATTGCAAAGGCACTTGAAATCCATGTACCTTTACCACCCAACCATATGAAATCTTACCGGGGTGCAGTCAAAGTTGACTATGGACTGGTGCCATCAGGCTATGCCTGGATTTTTCCCAAGACTGATAATCTATCAATGGGCGTAGGTACGATTAATTCAAGAACCAAAGGTCTTGCCAACCATCTCACCGGCCTGGTCCAGGCCGAGGGGATCACAGCTGAAGCAGCGGCAGTAACAAAACGGGGATGGACCATTCCTCTGAACTTAAGCATGGGTGATTTGCACAATGGCAGGGTTATCTTAATCGGTGATGCTGCAGGACTTGCCAATGGTTTCACAGGGGAGGGCATTTACCAGGCCTTGCTAAGTGCCAGTATGGCTGCAGAAGTTATTATCGAACAAATTAAACAACCTAGTCCGGCCTTGCACAAATATTCCGCATCTATAAAAGAAAAACTGTTAAAAGAACATTCCAGTGCCTTTAGAATAACCCAGTTGTTTTACCCGGCTGCCGGAATGATTCACCGCATGATTTCCCGTCAAAATGATCTGGCCTTGGAGCTGCTTGAAACAATTGCCGGAGAAATTTCTTATGCCCAGATGTTGAATAGTTTTTGCAAGCAGCTTCCCGGTGCATTGATTCCCGGATTATCTATTCGGTAAAAGTAATACTCTCTACAATCAGTAATAGGGCTCCGTATTAAGGAGCCCTGATAGTTGTAACCTAATTAATCACGTCATATCCCTGATCTTCAATTGTTTCTTTGATGACTTTCAGCTCAACTTTCTTTGGATCATATTCTACCTTTACTTTTCCGGTTTCTAATTCCACCTGAACACTGCTTACGCCAGGCAATGAACCTACTGATGTTTTAACGCTGTGTTCACAGTGACTGCATGACATCCCTCTGACATCAAGATTGGCAATTATCACGATTTCCCCCCCTTCCTGGTTGAAGATTGGTCTATACGGCAAAAGGTTTTTAGTGTGATCGAGGGTCAAACCTCTTTAAGCTTAGCGAATTGGTAACAACTGAAACTGAACTGAAAGCCATCGCACCTCCGGCAATAACCGGGTTCAAAAAGCCCAGCGCAGCAAAGGGGATTCCGATAATGTTGTAAATAAAGGCCCAGAATAGATTCTGTTTGATCTTGATGATGGTTTTACGGGAGAGTCTGATCGCCGCCGAAACCGCTCTTAAATCTCCACGCATCAGGGTGATGTCGGCAGCCTCCATAGCGACATCCGTACCCGTCCCTACTGCCATGCCGATATCGGCTGTCGCCAGGGCCGGGGCATCATTGATACCATCCCCCACCATGGCCACAACTTTTCCTGCCTCTTTCAGCTTTAATATTTCTTCCGCCTTGTTTTCCGGAAGCACTTCAGCCAGAACATGCTTGATTCCCACCTGGGCTGCTATGGCCTGGGCGGTTCGAAGATTGTCCCCTGTGATCATATAAACCTCCAGTCCCATTTGATTGAATTCCGAAATGGCTTCAAGGGAATGCTCCTTCAAAGTATCCGCCACCGCAATGACTGCCTCCAGGGATTTGTTCACCGCCATGAGCATGGCGGTCTTGCCCTCATCTTCCATTTCCCGAATCGTAGTCTCAATCTCACCCAGTTCGATCTCTTTGTCCTTCATCAGCTTTCTGGTGCCAATCAGAATTTCAGAGTCCTGCACCAGTGCCGTAATTCCCTTCCCGGGAATCGCCTCAAATTTTTCCGGATCAGGCACCTGCCCCAGAGCGTCTAAGCCATGCTGATAAATTGCTGCCGCCAAGGGATGCTCGGATTTCTTTTCAGCCGAAGCTGCCAGCCTGAGGATTTCCTGATCTGATAAACGACCTGTTGCCTTGATATCAGTAACTTCAGGTTCTCCTTTGGTAATGGTTCCGGTCTTATCGAGTACAATAGCATTTAATTTGTAGGCTGTTTCCAGATGTTCGCCGCTTTTAATAAGAATGCCGCTTTCAGCACCCTTTCCGGTTCCTACCATGATTGCAGTAGGGGTCGCCAGACCCAGGGCACAGGGACAGGCAATGACCAAAACTGCCACCGCGCTGACAATCGCTCTGGTAAAATCTCCGCTGATTAAATACCAGGTTCCAAAAGTCAATAATGCGATACCAATCACCACCGGAACAAAAACCCCTGAAACCTGGTCTGCCAGCTTTTGTATAGGGGCCTTGAAGCCCTGGGCATCCTCGACCAATTTGATGATCTGTGCCAGCACTGTATCTTTGCCAATCTTGGTAGCTTCAAATTTAAAAGCTCCATATTTGTTAATCGTGGCCCCAATCACCTGGTCACCCACCGTCTTTTCCACCGGCAGACTCTCGCCGGTCAGCATGGATTCGTCGATAGAGGAATTGCCGGTAATGATTTTTCCATCCACCGGAATTTTCTCCCCGGGTCTGACAATGATCAGATCACCGATCTTTACCTCATCAATAGGAATATCTGATTCCTGGCCATTTCTCACCACCCGCGCTGTTTTCGGGCTGAGTCCCATCAGTTTTTTGATAGCCTCGGAGGTCTTCCCCTTGGCGACCGCCTCCAGGTATTTGCCCACCAGAATCAAGGTAATGATGACTGCACTGGCCTCAAAGTATAAATCTTTCATCATTCCCATCGGCACTTTCTGGTAAAAAACATTGTAAAGGCTATAAAAATAGGCAGCTGAAGTCCCCATGGCAATGAGCACATCCATATTGGCAGTTCCGGATCGCAAGGCATACCAGGCGTTTCTATAGAATCTGAAGCCGATAATAAACTGTACCGGGGTCGCGATAGCCAGTTGAAAATACTGATTATGCAGAAACGCCGCCTCAAGGTTTAATAGTGACAAGACCATGGCTAAAATCAAGGGCGAACTCAGAACAGCCGAAACAATAAGCTCATTTCGCAGGCTTTTGATTTCCTTTTGCCTGGCTTCCTTTTCCCGATCCCGGCTTACCTCTTCGTTAGGCTCAGCCTGGTAGCCCAATTTTTCAATGATCTGAATCATATCGGATACACCAATCTGTTTTGTGTCATATACTACCAGCGCCTTTTCAGTTGCAAGATTGACGGCAGCTTTGGAAATACCTTCTGTTCGCGCTAGTTTCTTTTCTATTTTCGCTGAACAAGCCGCACAGGACATACCTGAAATTTTCAGTTCCACCTGCCCTTCTGCCTGAGCCTGTTCTTCAATAACTTCATAACCCAGTTTTCTGATAGTCGCTCGTAACTGTTCGTCACTTGCAACCTGATCATCAAATTCAACGGTCGCTTTTTCCACCGCCAGGTTTACATTGGCCTGTTTGACCCCTTCGATTTTGGACAGACCTTTCTCAATTCTGGCCGCACAGGCAGCGCAGGACATGCCGCTTATACTTAACGATTCCTTTCGTTCCATATCATCACTTCCTTAGAAATATGGTTTCAAATACCGCCCTCTTGTATCCTTCAAATATAATCCAAAAAAAAGCACTATTATAAATCCTATTTTCCTTACTTAATGACACGATTTATTTTCCTGCTCGGCTTTATCCTTACCGGAGCTATGAGAATGTCCGTGCCCGCGCATCATCCAAAGCATCATGAGCGGACATATTAAGAATGAAAGAGAAGGAAGAATTGCCTTCAGCTTCACACTCATTCCAGGTGCGGATAACAGCCCCCAGATCATAACGGCCATTAATCCGATAAGAACTAACCAAAACATTGAAGATCTCTTGCCCGGTGTCGAATGATTATTTTCCTTTGCATCTGAATTATGATTATGACAACACATTATTAAGCACCTCCATAACTAATTACAGTAAATCCCTGTTACGATCATCTTATTTGCATAAACCGTGCCAGCCAGGAAAAGAGTCAAATACGGCCGTTTTATGCAAGGAGTATTTATCATCTGGTTGTTTTGCCGTGGCATATCCCACACCCCGCCGCGGCATTTGCCCCAAGTACCAATCCATGTTTGTCCCTATAAATTGGTAATCAGCTACATAGCTTGGTTCTTCAGCCTGGCACAATAATTGCAAATAATGTAGTGTGTTCGCGAAAAGCATTTTCACTGCAGGAGGTCTTCCAAATTTTTAAACCCTTGCAGGAAACGGCTGGTCGCCAACCAGCTCTGGTAAAGACTTTATCTATTAATATAACAAGGAGGTTGAAATACTATGATGTTTGGAATGTTGGTTATTGGAGCAATATTGATATATCTGCTATTGGAACCAACCTACAATGAGGATAACAAATTATGGCTGACCGGAATTATCGGTGCTGTTTTAAGCATTGTGGGTGTTTATAATTTTTTCGTGAGCCGGGGACCCGTCACTGCGGCCGGCTTTTGGTCTTACTGTTCATTTGGGGGAGGATACCGGGCAGGTCTGATTACACTAATTGGCATAATCCTATTGGCAGCAACCGGCATTGCCTGGTTGAAATCCGATAAAAAACACCGCATCGCGAACGAACCGTCCGATCAGGAACTGCCATAAAAATGGATGATTATAAGCGGAAAGGAAAGGCAAATATGAAAAAAGTCATTCTGCAGATACAAGGCATGACCTGCCGGGCATGTGAACAGCGCATTTATCAGGCGCTCATGAACGTGAACGGCGTAACCGCAGTAAAAGTAAACTACAGCACAGCCATGGCAGAAGTGGAATTTGATGATAATACTACGGAACGAGATCTCGTTTCTGCTATTGAAAAAATCGGATATGGTGCGAAACCAATTGACCACGCCAGCCAAAAGACTGACCGGTTCATGCAGCTGGTCAGATTTATAATCATTACTTTACTGGCCTATTCGTTGTTAGGAAGAGTTGCCAATTTGAATACGATTCCTCAGATTAATCAATCACTGGATATCGGACTGCTTTTTCTGATCGGTATCCTGACCTCGGTTCATTGTGTTGCAATGTGCGGAGGTATCGTACTCTCGCAGACCGGCGGCAGGATTTTGCTGGATGAATCGCCCTGGAAACGCCGCATCTGGCCCAGCTTTTCCTACAATTTTGGACGTATACTCGCCTACACCATAATCGGTGCGCTGGCTGGAGCCCTGGGTTCCGTGGTTACTTTTACCGGTACAGCTCGGGGTATTGTTACCATTTTATCAGGTATCCTCATGCTGATCGTGGGGCTAAATATGATTGACCTGTTTGCACCGCTCCGAAAAATCGCCGCTGCTCTGCCAAGCTGGCACAAGATAGGTTTGTTCAGGTCCAGCACAAAAAATACACCTTTTTACGTTGGTTTGGCCAATGGCCTGATGCCCTGCGGTCCGCTGCAGGCCATGCAGATTTATGCCCTGGCCACAGGAAGCTTTTGGTTGGGAGCCAAAGCCATGTTATTCTTCGGTCTGGGGACGGTACCCCTGGTTTTTGCTTTCGGGGTATTGAATTCCTTTTTAAGCCGGAAGTACGCACGGGGTATGCTTAAAGCAAGCGCTGTATTAGTTACCGCCATGGGTTTAGTCATGATTTCCCGGGGCCTGGCCCTGTCCGGCAAAACCTTGCTTCCGACCGGTACCCCGGCAGTTGTTCAAGCCGCCACGGCAGTACCGGCAGAAATAGTTGATAACCGGCAGATCGTGCGTACAATTGTTGACGATAACGGCTATACGACCCCGCCTACCATTTTGAAAAAAGGAGTGCCGGTAAAGTGGATCATCGATGCCAAATCACTGAATGGTTGCAATAATCCTATCAGTATTCCGGAACTAGGTATCGAAAAGACCCTGACAGCAGGACAAAATGTTATCGAATTCACCCCTCAAAAATCGGGCAACTTGATTTTCTCCTGTTGGATGGGTATGATAACAGGCTATTTTCATGTAGCCGATAACCCCGGTCAGGTTAATCCCAAGGATCTGACAGTCCCTTCCGGGACAGGGGGTTCAGGAATGCCTTGCTGTAAATAGTGCCCAATTTACGTGATGAATACATCCCATTCCGGGCAAGCTTAATGCAAACCGGTTTATAACGCGGCTTCGTGAAGACTGCACCAAAGTTTTTATACAGGAGAAGTTTTGTTGGTAATTATGGCCACAGGAGGCAATATGGTTTCAGACAAATTTAATAAGTGGAAGGATCCCAATTGGTTCATTTTAATAGCTCTTATGATGATTGGAATTAGTTTACTTCATTTAACTACAGCGACCGGAGCCATAGAAATACACCAATTCTTGCGCAGACTTTATTATATTCCGATTATTCTGGCTGCTTACCGGTTCCGGCTTAAGGGAGGGCTGATCAGTTCCATTCTATGCGGAGTATTATATGCTCCGCATCTTCTGCTTTATCTTTCTTTTCAGTTCGAAGTCATCAATCAGTTTATGGAGATCATCCTCTTCGTCGTGGTGGGAACAACCACCGGAATTCTTGCACAAGCGGAATATAACAAAAGGGTTCAGCTCAGTAAACAGCTGCAAAAAGTGCGTGAAATGGAGGAGGAAGTACGGGTAGCTGACCGGCTGGCTGCTGTGGGGCAACTGGCCACCGGTATTGCTCATGAAATAAGGAATCCCCTCGGCATCAT
>DHSK01000134.1 GCA_002408445.1 Syntrophomonas sp. UBA5288 | reverse complement strand
ATTATCAAGGGGATTGGTGATTGGTTTTTTCCCTGAATTTGAATTGACCATTACTGCCTCCTCTTCTTCAACAAATAAGTATTAGCTATTAACGATGTGTTTAGAAATTTTAAAGAAGTTAAAATTAAATATTGTTTATTGCAAACATCAAAAAGTATTGTAGCGCCGGCATTCAACACTGCTTATGCCGGCTTTCAAAGTCATTTGATCATTTGACATCGAGCAATTGACTGATTGGATCGTATGCATTTACCGTATGCGCTGGAAAGCTTCAAAGATTCTCCTACCCAGGTTCCTATTTAAACACTTGCCGATAAGCATCCACCTCCTAGAAATAATTAATATGTTTTTTAATATTTTTTAACTGATCACTTCCTTCGATTATCTTCTATAAAAAAGCATATCCAGTTTTGTTTGGCTCCGTTAGAGTCAATATTTTGTGGCAACCAAATTGCTAAAGTTTTCAGCTTTAGCAATAACAATTATTTATCCTATCATTCTGACCTTGCCGGTATTTGATAGACACAGACAATACCCCCGGCGCGGTTTGAAAAGTTAAAAAACGGCATCAGACTATTAAAAAGTACAAGGCGGCTAGGGGCCAAACTTACTCCGGCGGTGGGGAGAACATTCTGAATCAGCAATTACGGCCGGCAGGCGCAATGAGGAATGAATATCTTACACATATAGTGCGCCCGACTTGTCAATTCCCCCATTAATTCAGCGAAAATTCTTCAATTAAAAACAGCGCCACTTTGGGATATCAGGACTTGATTTCGCAAATTAATACAGTATAAAATATTAGAATTCTTATATCAGAGGGGCCTTGTAACTACTAAACTAAAATGAACAGAAAAAGAGGTGTGGAGGAAAACCTGGACTTGTAATAAGTTAGGACATGTATTTGTATAAAGACCGAATAAAAGCAGTAAGGCTTTACATCAAGTATGATCTAAGCGCAGCCGACACCGTGCGGGAATTAGGATATCCAAGTCGTAAGATGTTGGTTCGATGGTATCATGAAACAGGGAGGGTGCATGAGGGATACATCAAGCGTCCAGCATATACCTCAGTTCAAATAAAGGCAGCTGTCAATTACTATCTGGAGCACGGGCGCAATATTACCCGGACGATAAGGGCGGTCGGATATCCGACGCGGGAGACGCTTGCGAAATGGATCGACAAACTGGCTCCCGGTGAACGAAAAGTCCTCATCAGACGCGGCGCTGTGGTACAATTTTCCCAAGAACAGAAGAAGGATGCGGTCATTGAACTGTGCGCCAGGGAAGGATCTGCGGCAGCCGTCGCCGATAGGTTCGGTGCCAGTAGGATCAGCCTATATAAATGGAAAAAAGAGCTGCTCGGTGCGAAAAACTCTAATAAGTCTAAAGACCTGTTGGGAGTATTATCCCACACTGTATTTTAAGATTAAAGGCACCTTGTTATTGAGCGCTTACATAAAACATCTATATAAGTTGCAAAAAAAACGCTGTAATTCAGCATTTGAATTACAGCAAAAGTAATAATAATGGAGAGTGAAAGATGTATTCAAATTGAAATTACTGGTCTAGAGATAACGTAAATACAGGTACACTGTGCAAATAGCAATAGATAATAACATCAGCGGAAAAGCTACCTTCATATAGCCCAGGAAAGTTATCGGATGTCCTTCACGTGCAGAGATACCGGAAACTATTACATTGGCTGAAGCACCTATAATAGTACCGTTTCCGCCCAGGCAAGCTCCCAGTGATAATGCCTGGCATCTGCTTCAGCTATTGCCTCCTCCTCAGACATCTCATTCTTTTCTTCCAAGTTCCCTAAACCCCCGGAGTCATTGTCATGATGATCATCATCCTGTTCTATCTCTATCTCTTGCCTTCAATTCTCGGCTCGCAGGATCTTCTCGTTGATATAGGCCAGACGTTTGGTGTTAAAACGTTTCCTAAACTTGACCATTGCTGCCGGTGTAAAGGCCTGGTCAGCTGATACTCTCTTAAGCCGATGAGGTACTGCAGGACGAATTCTCTGTGATTTGCTGGACGGTCTCCCGATCATTAAATCTACATCGCGTTTGAATGATAAGTGCTCCCAGTGTCATACGTACGGGCTTTGCCACATTACCCCGATCGCTAGGGAACATGAACGCATATTGTTTTTCGATCTCGTCCCATGGTATGATGGCCGCCAATTTAACCCACAGTTATCTGCTGCGAGTTTGCCGGCAAAGGGAAGGATGAAATTCTTCTATGGTCATTTGCGGGCTTGGTTTTCGGTACATATTTGCCTCCATGTGCATGGTTTTTGGCCAAAATCGCCATTTCCTATGCGCATATATTCGACATTAATGCCCGTTTTCCCCTCCATTCCAACATTAACCGCGCATGTAAAACTTAACAACCTCTTGAGTTCAAGCTAACATATGACAAATTATAAGTATAATATGATTATCTTATGGCTCCATAAAACCGTATTATGCCTTTATGTATGCAGGGAATTTTCTTCGAACAGTACCATTAAGCTATTTTGGGGGTCGGGTATTACACCCAACCCCCAAAATCTCTGGTTGTTTTTTAAGGCTGATTTATTAATTATCTTTCAATAATTTTTCCAAATCTGAAGCGCCTATCTCACCTAACTCAACAGGTTCTTTTCCATCTTTAAGCAGATAAACACTGGGAATCTTGCTTACGTTATACTTTTTGGCAATGTTTTTCTTGCAGGACATGTCGACCTTCATCAGCCTGAATTTGTCTCCCGTTTCGGAAAAGGCTTGTTCCAGACTTGAGATAAAATCCAGACTTTCTCCTACCACCGGGCTCCAAAAAGCCATCAAGAGTGGCTTGTCCTTATCTGATATTGCTTCTTGAAGGGCTTCTCTTTCGGCAATGTACCTTTCGGCTGCCACGGCAGCAGTTGCTCCATCTGCGGCAGCGGTAACAACCTGCCGCAGATATTTTACTCTGGAGTCGCCGGCTGCATAAACACCGCTCACGGAGGTCTCCATCATGTCATTGGCAAGTATGTAACCCCTCTCATCCATCTCCACTTTACCTTTTAGAAAATCAGTTCCCGGTACATTTCCTACATAAATAAATATGCCGTCAGTCTTGAAATCAGTGAGTTCACCGGTCTTTAGGTTCTTAAGGACTACTCCTGTAACTTCATCCTCGCCGAATATTTCTTCTACCACCGAATTCCAGATGAATTCGATTTTTTCATTTTGAAATGCTTTCTCGGCACTAACCTTGTTGCAATCCAAATGACCTTCATCATGGATAACTATAATTGAAACCTGGTTGGCAAACTTGGTGATATACATGGCTTCTTCAACCGCCGCATCACCATTGCCGACCACCACTACATGCAAGTTCTGGTAGAAATCGGCGTCACAGGTGGCACAATATGATACCCCGCTGCCCCGTAATTCTTTTTCCCCTGGTATATTAAGAAGCCGTGGTTGTGAGCCTACCGCTATTATAACGGTCTGGGTCTTATATGCTTGGCCCTTCTTGGTTTTTATGGTTTTGATGTCTTCAGCAAGTTCGATTGCCACTACTTCTTCTCGTATGATTTCAGCGCCGAATTCTCGGGCATGATCGGCCATGGCCGCGGTCAAATCGGGTCCGGTCGTGTTCTTAAAGCCAGGGTAGTTTACCATTTCCCTGGTAGTGCAAGCCATACCGCCAACTTCTCCTTTTTCCAGTATGACGGTTTTCAATTTAGCACGGCCGCCGTAGATACCGGCAGCCAGCCCAGCCGGGCCTCCTCCAATGATTACTATATCGTAGAGTTCTGACATTTAATCACCCCCGGCTTATAACATTGCATTAATTTTTTCAGCCAGTACTTCTTCCTCTACCAAACCAGCCTTCTTGCCCTGGTATTCTCCATCATTAAATAACAGGATTTGGGGAACACCTTTTAGAGAGAATCTTTGGAATAAACTTTTCTCCTCTTCTACATCAACATAGTAGAAACCGCATTTACCTTCATATTTTTGGGACATTTCCTCCACCATGGGAACAACTTCCTGACAAACGTGACAGCTCTTTCTGGAAAATACCACTACACACGGCTCACCATTGTCGTAGACAACTTCTTCAAAGCTTGCTGAATTCAATGGTTTTAGTTGCATTTTAACCTTCCTCACTTATTTTTGAATTTATTTTATAATTGCGATCTTTATACTGGCTTTTCATCCGCACATGCTCTATATACAGACTAACATTTAATCCTGTATTTTAATTTATCATAGTCCAAAATGTAAGTATAATTTGTTTTTCTGATGGTTCTATATGCTTAGGTTATATTAGCATCTGCAACCTGTCAGATCACCTTCTCGTTATTGGAAAGTCTTATAGCGCGATTATATTTTTATATCACCGCAACTCGTGTGAAATATTATACTTATAATATAAGGGAATTATTAATTTTAGTTAATTCACTTTGCATTAATCGTCTCCGAGTCTCAACTGTAAGCATCTCATCAAAATATGGTTAGATTAAAACAAATATTTCTTTTGTTCATTTTACTAGCAGCCTGTGTGAATATCAGTGTATAAAAACCCACAAAAATCCATAGGAAAGCCAGGAAATACG
>DHSK01000122.1:14796-15562 GCA_002408445.1 Syntrophomonas sp. UBA5288 | reverse complement strand
GCCTGACCGCCCATTTTGCCTAAGATGCAACCTGTTGCTATGCTCTGCGCCACTATTTGCCGGGCTTTCTTTTTGGTCTCCGGATTCACTACCCGGTCATTACCATAGAAATAAGACGCCGCCGCGCCTCCCACCATGCCGACCAGCATTCCAGTAATAAAACTTCGCAATCCTGTTCACTCCCTCTACATAATTCCGGATGGTCTCTCCGTGGCCAAAAGGCTGCCGTCTTCCCCCACTTCAAACAGATTAACCTGTCCCCGGCTGAAATTAAATTCCAGATAACAGTTCCAGCAATAATACTGGTCACTGCCCACTCTTCCTACCTGCAGTCCTCGGCAAACCGGACATTTTATAATCAAGTAAGATCTCTCCCTTCATCGGCTAATACGCTTTTTTCGCTCGCCCAATGTAGTTTCTCCAGGTCAATATCCTGACGTCCCTGTAATATATCCTGAATTGCACCTGATGATATCTCGACCCCCTGCACCCTTTTTTTGGAGATATCCAGTACAAAATCACTTACTATACCCAGTTCCCGGCCCTGATTATCAAATACTACATCTCCTACTTTAAGCTGGTATACTGATAATTCTTCCCCGTGGGAGTATGATTTCATACAATCAATATCCTGGATTAAGACCGCGTCCGGGGTAATCTCGAATTCCTTATTATTGATCAGCTTTAAGGCTCCGTCGCCCGGGTCAATGACCAGATAAGCTATTCTATAATTATCGCCAATCACAGTCTTAGCTACTCTGCCTAC
>DHSK01000122.1:886-14462 GCA_002408445.1 Syntrophomonas sp. UBA5288 | reverse complement strand
GCTTCCGGTTCCCTCTGACTTATATAGGCATGATAAATAACCTTAGGCTAATAATCAGGAATAGCGCGATTTTATGAACCTGGCCGTTTTGTACATAGCCATGGAATTAGAACCTTTAACCAGAATGGTACAACCCGGTCTAATATCCTTTTTCAGATGCTGGTGCAAACTCCCCCGATTAACCGAATGTACTATTTTATGCCGGGGAAAGCCCGTTTGGGCTGCTGCCCGGCCAATTTGCCGGGCTTTACTTCCGTAGGTAAACAAGCGGGTTAAATTGCGTTTGCGGGCCGCATATTTTCCCACCCTGGTATGGCCTCTTTGGCTATACCTGCCCAATTCGCTCATATTACCCAATACCGCCGCATTTTTCTGTTTGCTTATGGTAGTTAAAACATCGAGAGCAGCATTAACTGAGTTAGGATTAGCGTTAAATGTATCGTCAATTAGAGTAATACCCCTTTTCAGGCGATAAATTCTTAATCTGCGCCGGGGCCGTTGGTATGACCTCAGGCCGGCTTTAATCATTGGCGGGCTGAAACCCAGAGTATGAGTTAGCGCAATGGCAAAAAGGGCATTATATACATTGTGTTTTCCATAAATAGGAATATAAAACTGGCAGACTTTACCGTTCAGTTTAACCCGGAACGTCATTCCGCCTTGGGTATAAGCAATATGGGTTGCCCGATAATGGGCCGGGTTGTTAATACCGACTTTTATTATTCTTCCCCTGAAATTACTTTTAAGCAATAGTTTCGAATTCCTGTCGTCCGCATTTAAGAACAGGATTCCATTGGGCTGCATATGACTGATCAATTCTGATTTGGCCCGGATAAGATTCCTTAGTGATCCTCCGAAATTGCCGATGTGAGATGTCCCTACCATGGTTATTATCGCCATATTGGGTCTAATAATCCTGCAACTGCGGGTCAGATGCCCCTTGCCTGACATGCCAAACTCCAGTACTATGGCTCGGTGAGATGATTTGATCTTTTTAACATGCTGCCGAATATTCTTCCGGTTATTTCTATTGCCCGGAGATTTATATATTGGCCATTTTTGTCTTAATATGGAGGCGATCATCTCTTTAGTCGTAGTTTTCCCCGAACTACCGGCCACCGCAATCACAGGCTTATTTAATACTAAAGTCATAATAATCCCTCTTTATGATTTAGAATAGACCAAAATAGAGTTTGGAATTATCTATCCCCGTTCCGCCCCTGCTGATATTTAGAAATTACAGGAGCGTCCTTCAAGGACGCTCCTGTAGCATGATTAACGCCGGCAAGATACCTGTCTGTAAACTGAGACTCTCCCATCATCCAGAAAGCCAGACGCTCTAAGTGTTGCTCTACCGGGACGATAGATAGACAAGGTTGCACTGCTCCGCCCTCTTGCATTTCTTCTCGCTGTCAGGATTATAGTTGCTCTGGAAGTGGTAACGTTGTTGGTACGGTTAATCACGGTAGCATTGCGGAAAATTACATAAACGTAGCGAGTTCTGCCTGATCTGCGGGTGATAATCCTGGTAGGACGGTTCGAGCGGAACGTATATTCAATATCTCTGCCTCTTGCTTCTGTATTAAATTCACCTCTGATTGATCCAGAAGGTCCTGAACGCAGGCAACTCACTGTCGCACGAAACTGGGTGTCATTACGATTCTCAATTTCGCCTCTTACTATTGCATCAGCCATTTAATCACCTCATTTCCTAATAGAATGGAGAATTGTATCTCACTCCATTCTATGGAAATGGTGTACCTTGTGTGCTACAGAAGGCAATTAATGGTGACCTGACGCTCTGTTTTTAATACTGGTCAGCTGTGGTTCTAACAAAATTGTTCTTCCCATTTGCTCGGGTTGATCGTGGCGGAAACGGTTCTTACATATTTTTCCGGCAGAGAGGTCCGTTGGGCGGTCTCTTCAATAGACAGGCCCTGGTTCAAAAACCTTATCGCTACGCTTGCCATAGACTCCCCGACTTCAACGATATGTTGGTCCGGATCATAAAATCTGATCACCCGCTGTCCCCAGGGTTGCTCCTGTATTCCATGTATGTACTCCACCGAATCCAGCCTCTTAAGCTTTTCCAGCAAACCATCCAGGTCATCCTCTTCAAAATATAGTTCACTATTATTGGACCTCGGGATTATGTCAGCCGGGCTTACTTTAATCAATTCTGCAAAATGCGACTTTAAATGTATAGCAAAGCCTCCCTCAAACAATACATTCTCACCAAAGTCATATTCAATTTTTTGATTCAGTACTTTTTCATAAAAATTTCTTGAAATTGAGATATCATTAACAACGATAAGAGAACAGACAAATCTCATTTATTCTGCCTTCTTTCCGGTTGAGGGGGCGTCCACAACCTGATCCAAAGCGATCACTGTGAAGATGACCGCCGGTCGCCCAGTTTTGTATAATATATCATACTTGAATTAGGAGGGAAATAAATATGCCCAAGGCGGCAAAAAGCATGAGCGGATTGGAAAGTATATCGAACGGATTGGTCTGGAAGAGTTCAAAAGCCAAATCGAGGAATGATCCTCATCGTTTTGCTAAAGCCGGTACATCCCCAGACCCAATAGCCCCTTTTGATCAAGAGGGGTTATTTGCTCTTCGGTTTAAAGCGTAAATCCGGTTTGAAAACTGAAAGCATTAAGGCCATCAAGGCCAGTATTAATAATAAGAGCAGTGGCACCATAAACATTATTTTATAATGAACAAAATCAGGATGAACCAAGGATTCTTGACCAAACTGATTTGCAATTTTAATCATGCCTAGCAACGGGGGAGCCATTACTACTCCTCCGAATATTACCGGAAGTAAATTAACGACATATTTAATAATAATCCAGCGATGCTTTATAAATCCCCAATTCGTCAAGGTTGAAAATAGGACACCAGTTATTAATAAGCCTATTACCGCCGGTATTATTATAAATAAATCAATTATGCGAATTGCTGCCAGCACTCCATTTACATCCTCCGGAACGAATCCGAACATGATTAAAAATACCAGGCATACACCTGCACCTATCCATATAGACGCCAAAAGTATGTGACAGAATTTAAGTATTGCATAGCCCGTTTTTCCGATTTTCATTTCATTACCTTCCCAGTCATGAAATATAGTATTATTACCCTATCTTATCTCAATAGTGTAAAATATAACCATATAGTAAATTCTGGAGTTGATCCTGGTGAAAAGCTTAAAGCGTTTTATGGCCTATTTTATATATGTTGTATTGGTCGGATGTTTCATAGTATGGGCTAATTCGTTCAAAATAGCCTTACAAAAGGAAATGAACCCCATTATCTTTATATTCGTGATGTTATTACCGATCCTTATCGGCCTCTTGCTCGCACTGCCAGAACTTTATTCAGTAATCACAAAAAAGGGGATATGGTCATTTGACTGGTTGAAGTTTATTGTAGTTGGATTACCTTCCTTTTTGGCGGCAGGGGCAATGTACATTTTTTGGAGCATATCTTTTCTGCACCAATACATGCCTTTTCTATACAACGATAGAATACTCTCAACCACGGGAGGAATTGTATTCGGATATGTATTGCTCACTTCTTTTCAAAAAGTATCACCTAGCATTACCACCAACACTGAAACTGATGACATGATACCTTTGCAGTAGTATCTTTTCATTTCGAAATAACTATTTATCTTTGCAACGTTTGCCTTGGATTAAAAAGACCCAAAACAAACAGTCTTAATTGAAGGTCTTTAAAGGTGTTATTAACCAAAATAGAGAATGTATTACAATAATAAAATATTAGGAGATATTTCTATGAGTAATAATGTAAAACGGATTATCTACTATTTAATATATGTTATAGTTTTTGGTTTTTTTGTGATAGAGTATGATATCCTCTACAGATATTTTAAGGATATTTTTTTACTAACATATAAATTACCATATCTATGGATATTCCTGGCACCATTATTAAGAATGTTAATTGGTGTACTATTGGCTTTACCCCACTTCATTAGCACTTATACACAAGAGGGTTCCTGGAAAATCGATTGGATTCCACTTATAACCGTGGGCCTTCCAGCTTTTTGTGTCGCAATAGTTCCAATTCTCTCTATTAAGTGGCAGCCAGATGCTTACATCTTAAATCATTATCTAACTGCAGTTAAAGTTGCTGCTATTTTATTTGGTTTTATTCTACTAAACTCATTTGGCAAACAAAAATCAGAATTATCACGCGATGTCCGCACCACGATAAACGAATAGTATGTCATCCTGAACGTAGTGAAGGATCTTTCAGTCTCCGAGATGCAAAGATCCTTCGGCTTCGCCTCAGGATGACATAAAACCCTTTATTCATAGCAATGGTACTGGTTAGTCATATAATTATAAATAAGCCACGATAATCCTGCCTTGTTTCTGCTAAGACAACAATACGAGCAAATCAGAAAATAGCCTAAGGAGATGGGCGGTTATGAGTAATAATCTAAAAAGATTCTTATATATAGCCCTGGGTGGTCTGATAGGTGCTTCGTTATACGGAATCGGGCAATATTTAATCACTGGCCATACTGATATTGAATACCAGGTAACATTTACTATTACCTGGTTAATAGGCGGTGCAATCGGTTATTTGATTCTTATAAAGATGATAGACCTTTAACTTGGCGATACAGGAAATTAAAACTACTGCTAAGATTACGCTTCTTTATCAGCATTCGCCTCCTCCTGCGTAAATGCAGGAGGAGCACCGAACCACTTCTCATAGATACGGTCGTAAGTTCCATTCTTTTTAATCGTCTCCAGGCTATTATTGAGTTTAGTGAGTAACTCCTGATTGCCTTTCTGTACAGCGATTCCACTCGGCTGGCTGGCAAATACTTTTCCGGTCATCTGCAGGTTACAGTCCTTGTGCCTGGTTAAATAATATGCCGTAGGAGCATGCGGAACTAAAGCCGCTTCAACTTCACCCTTTTCTACCGCCGTCCAGACATCTTCTAATTCGTCATAGAATTTTATTTGTGTGCCGGGATGATTTTCCTGAAAATCATCTAAAAGCTCCCCGGGGTAGCTTCCCGCCTGGGAGGCAATTTTCTTCCCGGCCAAATCCTCCAGGGTGAGATCCTGGCTGCTGTCTTTACGGGTTAATATTATCTGGCCCCAATCAAAATAAGGCATGGTAAAATCCACTATTTCCTTGCGTTGTTCAACTATTGTTATCCCCGAAATGATCATATCTACTTCTCCGGAACGCAAAGAAGGGAAAAGCTGATCAAAACTAATATCCTTAACTGTTATTTCTTCTCCCGATATCTCTTCGAGAGCTTTAATTAAATCAATCTCGAAACCAACCACTTCATCCCCCTCTTTGAATTCAAAGGGAGGAAAATCCAGTGAACTTCCTGCCACCAATGCAGCTTTACCAAGACTGACTACCCGATTCTCGGAATCCCAGGCAACCGGTAGCTTCAGAGCGTCGGCCAGGACTCGCACCGGCACCATAGCCTTCCCGTTCACGATCACTGGAGCACCTTCCACTTTCTCATTTCTGCCATTAATCAGGACCTGGAAATTACCAATAAACATAGTGATTTGATCTTGTCCGCGACTAACCTGCACCGATTGGTTTTCCCCGTTCCAGCTTACATCGGCCCCCAGCGCGGCCGCAGTCTCCCGAACCGGAACCATAACCCGGTTATCGGCAATAAACGGAGCAGGATCAGATTGCACCATTTCCCCCTTTACTTGCAGACCTGCTTCCTGCTGGGCATAAGCTGCAGGCAGGCACACTAATAGTGTGAATAGGCTGACAAAAACTGCCATTACCGGTATAAACGCAAATTTTCTTCTGTGCATTTAGCTCTCCTCCTTTGCATTGCTCAATTACTTAAAAACCCTTTCTCTTTGTTCTTCGCTTCCCGCCGGTATATTCCTTTAATATTTTCTTTTTGGGCTGGCATAGAAGATTTCAAGGAGCAATGTATCAAAATGATGAGGATGGTTCTGCCGGTTTTCAAAGTCCGGCTTGGCGTTATTTGGCTTCTAAAAATTGAGGATGTGTTATAATTATCTAATATATGGAATATTTAACTTAGGAGGTGTGTTAATGCCTGTTGTTCAACCAACGGGGAGCCCCCCTCATCTTGGCAATTACTATGTTATGGCCTGGTCATTTCTGAACATATTTATAGTGATTGCTATCGTAGTATTAATATTTTGGTACCTGAAGAAACGAAATAATGAGCGGAAGGAATTATTTAACAAGCTGGATACCATAATAATGTATTTGCAGCATAGTAAAAAGGATAATGATTAAGCAAGGCAGAAACCGGCAGGCAACCCTGAAGCCACTTTCAGAGAAAGGGGCCTCAGGACTGTTTTCCGTTTGTTTGCTTGATGTTGGGCTGGAACAGCCTTTTATAAGCCACTATAAATCGATAACAATCCCATCATTACCACCAGGATTAGCGTGATCCTGGTAAATAGCGCATTATTGATCCGATTGCCTACTTTGTTTCCGATCAGAACTGCGGCTGCCCCTAACACCAGAGCAGGGGATCCGACCAAGGTGTAATGAATTACCTGCGGCGTCATCAAACCACCCAAAAATAGAACCGGAACAGTTACCACATTTAACAGTACAAAATAAAAGGCCAGATTGGCACGAAACACCTGTTTTTCCAAATGGTTATTGCTGTAGAAGAGAATAACCGGAGGCCCGCTCATGGTTATACTGCCGTTTAAAAGCCCACTTAAAAAACCGGCCACGATATTACCCAGCTTTTCATTCTTAATATTAAAGGAATGGTGGGTGTAGGTTGCCAAGGCGAAGATAATAATGATAATACCAATAACTATCTTTAATATTCCCTCATCAATAACGAGCAGTAAATAAGTACCCAAAGGTGTGCCAAGCAATCCCGCTATAACCAAATAAGACATGTTTTTTAACTGTACATCTTTGTAAAGGGGTAAAAGTAAAATGATTTCACTTATCCCACCATAGATAATCATAAGGGGCACCAGGGTCTTTAAAGGAAAAAGCAAGCTGAGTAAAGGTACGGCAAACATCGCAGAACCAAAACTGGTAATACCCAGGATTAAGCAGGAAACAAAAATGATTGCCGCAGCCAGTAAAAAAGTAGTCAGATCCCCGTTCAAAGTAGTAGGCCCTCCTGTATCGATTTCAAAGATGTTGTGCAGACAATAAAATAGTAAAAGTATGGCGGAATTATCTAGTTAAATATACCGGCTATAAGGACCGTGACGGTACAGAAAATAAAAAACGCCCCTTTACGTGCATATAAGCAAAGAAGCACTAGAGCCGCCCCCTGAAAACATGAACATTATAACAAAATACGGTCTGGTTGAAAAGCTGTTTTGCCGTGGACAATAAAACGAAAATATAGCGGGTTTGCTAATATGCCCACAAGCTCGAACAAATGGACGATCAAGGATATAAATATCTGAGGTCTCGCCTGGCGGCGAGACCTCAGGATTACTCTGATTTTGGCGGCTTATTTTGATCTGTCCCTTTTTTAGGCAATCGGCCTGCTCTGAGAACCGAGTCACGCAGCAGATATTCGATGTGAGCGTTTACACTGCGAAACTCGTCTGCCGCCCAGCGTTCCAGAATATCGTACAGCGCAGGACTGATTCTTAAAGGGAAACTCTTTTTGGTAGCCATGCTACTCTCAATACAGACTGCCGGTATTTATAACCGGTTGGGCTGCACGGTCCGACACTATGGCGACTAACAGATTGTTTATCATAACCATCTTACGCTCTTCATCCAAAT
Source organism: Syntrophomonas sp. UBA5288 (assembly GCA_002408445.1). Classification (GTDB taxonomy): domain Bacteria; phylum Bacillota; class Syntrophomonadia; order Syntrophomonadales; family Syntrophomonadaceae; genus UBA4851. The sequence goes on along the minus strand of DHSK01000122.1, from coordinate 6,674 downwards.
CAACGGTTCCGTCGTTTAAAAGCTGGGCAATGGCCATCTGGGCCATTCCTACCGCGCCCTCTACTATCTTCTGGCGGGCGGCAATGATGGCAGTGGCTTGCTGCCTCTGCAACATGGCGCTGGCAATTTCAGTAGCATAAGCCAGATGCGTCAGACGGGCTTCCATAACTTCTACCCCTGCTAACTTAAGACGTTCCTGCAGCTCACGGGCCAATTCTTCTGCTACTTCATCGGCATTTCCGCGCAATGAATAACCACCTTCTTCAAATTGGTCATACGGATATTTGCCAGCCACATGACGTAGTGCGGTCTCGCTCTGAATCTCCACAAACTGTTCATAATTATCTACATCAAAGACCGCTTTAAAGGAATTAACTACCTTATAGACTACCACCGCTGCAATTTCCACCGGATTTCCCTCGACATCGTTAACTTTTAAAGTTTTGCTGTTAAAATTGCAGACGCGCAAAGAAACCTTGCGGCTTGCTGAAAAAGGAATTACCATCCAGATACCGCTCTCCCTGACACTTCCCACATATTTACCGAAAAAGGTAAGCACTTTGGCTTCGTTGGGTTTAATAACCATAATTCCGGAACAGACAATTACAAATAACAAGGTCAGGATTATACCGGCTGCAATACTCTCTTGTACGAAAGCATAGATTGCCGCCCCTATCAATATCAGACTGAGTAAGAGCATTAGAAACCCGTTCATCTTCCAGGCGTTTTTTTCGTTCATTTTTGAGCCTCCTCGATTATATTAATTTTATATCTTTATGATATCATATTAATATAAATAAGCAATAGGCGATTTCCTATTTTCGTAAATGTTTGGGTCGGGCTTATTCAATCTGATATTATTAAAGGAATCTATTTTTTAACTGAAATAAAGGATAAACTTACAATGTGAGAGATAGAAATGCAACTGAATCGTAAACCGGAATTGGTTGGTTGATATATATAAAGGAGTGAACTCCAATGACACCAGATAATCTGCAAGCCTTACTGCAAAATGTACAAGAAGGTAAGACAAGTATTGAGGAAGCTATGCAGCTGCTTAAACATTTACCTTTTGAAAATTTAGGTTATGCCCGGGTGGACCATCACCGCAACCTGCGCAATGGTTTTCCGGAGGTAATTTATTGTGCGGGAAAAACAGTCGAGCAAGTGCAGGGCATTGCCCGTTCCCTGCTGCAAAACGGCAGTAATTTGCTGGCCACCCGAGCCAGCGAGGAAGTATTTTATGCTATTAAGGCTATTCCAGCAGATGCAGTGTATTACCCTCTGGCTCGGGTAGTAATAGTGGAGCAAAAAAAGCCTGCCGCCATCAGTGGTACTATTTTGGTTATATCAGCCGGTACCTCTGACCTACCCGTTGCCGAGGAAGCAGCGGTCACCGCTGAAGCATTGGGCAATCGGGTTGAGCGGCTTTATGACGCAGGAGTAGCGGGAATTCACCGTCTGCTGTCCAGCCTGGAATCGCTGGAAAGGGCCCGCGTAATTATCGCTGTGGCCGGAATGGAAGGAGCTCTGGCCAGTGTGGTGGGAGGTTTGGTAGATAAGCCTGTAATCGCAGTACCTACCAGTGTCGGCTATGGAGCTAGTTTTGGCGGAGTGGCAGCTTTACTGGCCATGCTGAATAGCTGTGCCAGCGGTATCAGTGTAGTTAATATCGATAATGGTTTTGGGGCCGGCTACCTGGCCAGCTTGATTAATCGCCAGGTGGACAGAGCCATCCAGTTGGCAGACAGCAAGAACCCGCAAAGGGGATAAATTTGGTCCCCGCCTTCAAGACAGTCTACCGGCTGTGGGACATAATAATACCGCCACCCACCACGCAATCATTCTGGTAATAGACTACTGATTGGCCCGGGGTAATGGCGCGCTGAGGAGTTTCAAACTCTACCCGCACCTGCTCGCCCGCTTGGCTGATTACAGCCGCAGCGGCATCAGCGCGATATCTTATTTTGGCCATTACCGGCATAGGTTCCTTTAGATCATCGATGGATATAAAGTTATTATCGGCCGCCAGGAGACTATGGTGATATAACTGGCCTTCCGCTCCCACCTCCAGGCGGTTATTTTCTATATCCAGGCTTAAGACATAGAGCGGATGGGAAGAACTTATGCCCAGACCCCGACGCTGGCCAATAGTATAAAAGGGCAGACCCCGGTGACGTCCTAAAACTTTGCCCTCAGAATCTACTACCGGGCCGGATCGATACTGGACCCGGTTTTTTATAAAGTCACGGTAATCATCCGCAACAAAGCATATTTCCTGACTATCGCCGGCATCAGCTACCGGCAATTCCATATTATGAGCCAATTGCCTCACTTCTTTTTTGGTCATTTTCCCCAGCGGGAACAGGGCATGGGCAAGCTGGTCCTGTTCTAAGCCATAAAGAAAATAGCTCTGGTCTTTGGTTGTATCCAGCCCCTTTTTCAGGAGATACAGGTTCAATCCTTTATCATATTCGATTCGGGCATAATGACCGGTAGCCGCCCTATCACAGCCATATTTACGGGCGGCCTGAAGCAACAAGCCAAACTTTACGTATTTATTACACTCCACGCAGGGATTGGGGGTAAGCCCCTGCTGATAAGCAGAAGCAAAATATTTTATGATTAAGTCGTTAAACTCATTTTTCAGATCGACAATTTTATGTTCAATACCCAGAAATTCGGCAATCATAGCTGCTTTTTCCGCTGCGGCCGTATCCCAGTTTATCATGGTTAACCCGGTTACATCATGGCCCTGCTCCTTAAGTATGGCAGCAACTACACTGCTGTCTACTCCGCCACTCATCAATACTGCAACTTTAATTGAAATCTCCTTCTCTCTAAAACGTGTCTGATACCAATTGCATACTTATTTATAGCATTACCGGGGTGTTTAAGCAAGTTGGGGCCGTAATGTAGCATCTATTGGTAAAGTAATTTATAATTAGGGCAAAGTTCTGTAGAGAATCAGGCGGGATTTTCCTTGAGTTCCCCTGCTCTATGACAGCCGAGGTGTATTGTATGGATTTGTTTGATATTAAGCCGGATAGTAAGAATAATAAGCTGGCCCCTCTGGCCTACCGTATGCGCCCGCGCAGTCTGGACGAAATCGTGGGACAGCCGATTGCGGCGCCCGGTTCACTGTTAAGGCGCAGTATTGATAAAGATGAACTGCATTCATTTGTGCTGTACGGCCCCCCCGGAACCGGGAAAACCAGTATAGCCAAGCTTATCGCCGACATGACCCAGGCTCGGTTTGAATATATGAAAGCTGTCACCAGCGGGGTTAATGATATTCGTAAAATAGCGGTGGATGCAGCCCAGGATTTAAAGTTCTATCGCCGCAGGACAGTACTTTTTGTGGATGAGATTCACCGTTTCAATAAAGCCCAGCAGGATGTTCTGCTGCCCTTTGTGGAAGATGGCACGCTGGTCCTTATCGGCGCTACTACCGAAAACCCCCTGTATGAATTAAATACGGCCCTGTTGTCAAGGCTGAAATTATACATTATGGAAGCACTCCGGCCGGAAGATATCAGGCTGATTGTTCTCCGTGCGCTGGAGGACAAGGAACGGGGATTGGGTAATTATAATCTGAGCCTGCCCGAAGACAGCATGGAAATCATTATCAGCACCGCCAAAGGTGATGCCCGCACGGCCCTGAATATCCTTGATACTCTGGCAAGTTCGTATGCCGAGCCGGATACTTTTTTGGAGATAAGCCCGGAGCTGGTAAGCAAGGTGGCCGGTAAACCGCTGGTTAAATATGATCGTACCGGGGACTACCATTATGATACGATTTCGGCCTATATTAAAAGTATCCGGGGTTCTGACCCGGATGCCGCGGTCTACTGGCTGGCAGTAATGCTGGAAGGCGGAGAAGACCCGAAGTTTATCGCCCGTCGCCTCTTGATCCATGCGGCTGAGGATATCGGGCTGGCTGACCCCATGGGGCTGGCGCTGGCCGCCGCCGCGGCTTACGCGGCTGATTTTGTCGGTATGCCGGAGGCTCGTATACCATTGGCCGAGGCTACCATCTACCTCAGCACCGCACCGAAAACCAACAGCAGCAAGATGGCTATTGACCGGGCTATGGAAACTGTGCGGCGTCAGAACCGCATCAAGGTCCCTTCCCATCTGGCTGACACTTCCCATTCGCAGGCAGGTAAACTGCTGGGAAAAGGGGGTTACAAGTATCCGCATGATTTTGGCGGGTATGTCAAACAAATGTATTTACCGGAGGATTTGGTTGACAGTAAGTTTTACACTCCGGGTGATAATGGTCATGAACAGGTAATAAAGGCATTTCTGCAAAATCTGCCCTCAGCGGGCAAACCCCATCATAAATAAACATTTGCAGGGGTTTAGGGTGCTGTGCCCTATGGGTACAGCATCCGTGTTGCTCACCCCATCTTAAATAGAAAATTATTTTAAAGTTGATTTCAGACGCTGATCAATTTTATCCAGATCGTTTTTGAAGTTGGACAAGGGTTTTCCTCCGGCCACACCCCGGGCGATACTTTTAATTGAAGCAACCGTATTTTTATCCGACGTTGCACTTACTGAGTAGCCAGGTTCCATTTGCTTGACCCGGTCGACAACCATTTTTTCAGTCTGGGCAGCGCTGGTTGTCGCACTGTTTAATTCCAAACCAATATATATATTGCGATTGGAGATAACGGTGTAAGCTGATTTTACTCCTGATACTTTAGCCGCCTCGGTCGTTACACGGTTAGCTGTTTGCTGCGGGTATTTCGAAGTTGTAGGGTTTGTAACCTGGGGTTTCTCGCTTGGAGTGGGACTTACAGGTTTTTTGGAAGTCTGACACCCGCCTATCACCAGGCTGACTCCCAAAATTAGAATAAAGCATGTCGCTATGATCCGGGTAGATTTTTTCAATGCTGCACCTCCAAATTTAGTTACTTATATTTTTAGCATGCTCGTTATATTAACTTAAATATACGAAGCAAATATTAGTAACAAAATTTTATGCAGCAATATAAATATATCTCCTATCCGTAGCCTGCCCTACGGCCCCGACGTTAGGAGCGGGCATCAGGGCTGGGTGTTTACGTGTTATGCTCTGTACGCCCTGCGTCCTTAATAGTCGCAAGGGAACATCAGTTGTACCCGTAGGGCATAGGCCGGCCTACGGTTTTATGTTTTCTAATCTTCGTATACCCGCCAGAATCCTTTTTCTTTTTGCCAATTGCAAGCATTATAGAATTCAGCCGGAGGCCTTACTACCAGAGCAGTGGCTTCAGCCGTAACGGTTCCATCAGGCAGACGGACCTCGGCCGCCACCCGGGCATAGTTTTTCTTTCCTTTTACCGTCCAGCCTACTACGGTTAGTGGTGTCTGAGTAGGAGTGGGAATACGATACCTGACTTCCAGACGGGCGGTGACAAATAAATTATCCGGGTCATCCATCAGTATAGCCCGGCCGGAAGTTTCATCCAGCAAAGTTGAAACAATGCCCCCATGAGCAACCCCGGGATAGCTGTTTAAATATTCCGGTACTACAACAGTAGCAATAACCTGATTTTTCTCCCGGTCATTATACCAGGTCATTTTTAATCCCTTATCATTTTCCCGCCCGCACAGGAAACAGGTGCGGGATGACGGTTGTTTTTCCATTCTTTTTTATCTCCTTATTAAGGCTTATCTAACAATAATACACTTATTTTAAATAATATCTATCATCGGCTATAAAAGCCTGCTCCGATTGATTAACCTGGATGCAAAACACCGCCTGACTATTAAAGTCAAGCGGTGTAAGGTACAAATG
>DHSK01000122.1:473-756 GCA_002408445.1 Syntrophomonas sp. UBA5288 | reverse complement strand
TCAAGCGGTGTAAGGTACAAATGATTACTTATGGGGCTACTTCGTCGATTATTTTTTGCAGCTGGGCTTTGCCCTGAGCGCCAACTACCCGGTTAACCTCGGCGCCATCTTTAAAGAATAGCAGGGTAGGTATGCCTCTTATGCCATACTGGACAGCCAGGTTTTGATTTTCATCTACATTAACTTTAACTACCTCCAGTTTGGCATTATTCTCTTCGGCCAAAGTTTCTACCGTAGGGCCGAGCATTTTACAGGGGCCACACCAGGGCGCCCAGAAATCCAC
>DHSK01000122.1:0-290 GCA_002408445.1 Syntrophomonas sp. UBA5288 | reverse complement strand
TTTGCCATTTAATATCCCTCCTATTTAATAAATCTTGTCATTAAGGTAATAATCTCATCAAAATCATGTTCACTCTGACCATTTTTCATATCAAATAAACATTCGCGGGCATGGCTTTCGAAGATAATAACACCTACACGGGCAATAGCTGATCTCACTGCTGCCACCTGATTCATTATTTCGGTGCAATCAGCTTCATCGGCTATCATTTTTTGGATGCCCCTTACCTGTCCCTCGATTCGCTTTAAGCGCAGTATGATATTGTCAGCTCCGGCTTGTTCCATCTAGTT
>DHSK01000008.1:8959-29665 GCA_002408445.1 Syntrophomonas sp. UBA5288 | reverse complement strand
ACATCAAAATCCACGATGTACTGACCGTCGCTTAAAGGATGAACCAGCTCGAATAATTCCATAAGGCGACGGTCAGTACATCGTGGATTTTGATGTCACCCGGGAGGGCGTGTCCGGGAAAATCGGTATTAATTTCGGGCTGCAAACCAAAAAGATGCTGCCTTATTTCCTGGAGAAGCTGGTTACGCACCGGCTATGCACAGATACAAAAAGAAAGGGTATACTGGCATGGCCTGGCAGCCAGGGCAGTTTTTTGGGACCGGACTACGGTTATACCGCACTGATTAAAAACATATCACACTTTAAAATAGGCTGTTCACCGGAAGAAGATTTTAAGGCGAAGGCCTATCTTCGGGTAGAGGGGATTTATTTGAAAGAGTTGTTTAAGGTAAACGCTTCAAGGCAGTTTCCGGATGTGCAGCCGGAGACTAAAAGGGAGCAGCCGTGCTACAAAGAAATACAAAACGTTTTGAAGCAAATAGCCCAAAGGTCGATGCTGGACCAGGAATTTCGTGAGCTGTGCTTAAGGGATGGTCAGGCCGCCGTACAAGCCGTAAGCGGAAACGATAGGGCAATACCGGATATTCTATTTGTGGAAGAAGATCAAAAGAAGCCGGCAGATGATGGTCTGGTTTATATTCTGCCTCCGTTTCTTAAGCCATCGTGGCTGACCAGTAAATAAACCCGGGAGTGAAAGCTGTGACAGAAGAATCAACATTACCATTGTTTATTATTGAAGAACATCATGAAGCTTTTTTTATTTGGAATTATGGCTATTACCATGGGTTCATAAATCCTTGCGGCAATACCCTCTTACATGTGGATTCCCACGATGATATGGTCATTGCACTCCTGCAGTCATCAATTGATGAATTGGAAGATGATTTAAGCAGGATCTATGAATATGGATATAAAGAATTTGGCATCGCCAGTTTTATCATACCGGCCATTTACCGGGGAATAATCAATAACTATACCTTCTTATGTAAATATGATGCTTCGAGCGGAAAAAGGACTAACCGGTATGTGGCTTCCTATCAATCGGAAGGAAAGTTTTTCAAAACCGGAGAGATTAATCCGCTTTTCCGGCTGCAGCTGGAATCAGATGAAAACCCGTGGGGAGAATATCAATTTTACAGCTACCAGGAAATTGGTTTGGGCAGCAGCTTTGCGACCGGCCAGTCTCTGATACTGGATATTGACCTGGATTATTTCTCCTGTGACAATTCGTTATCATCAGCCGATACCAAAATTGAGATAACGGCCGAGGCTTATCATGATTTCCAAAACAATAAATATCATCCCTTTAAAATCATGCCGGCGGCAGCTTTGTCGGTTAGCCGGGAAAAAGACCGCTATTACCTGCATTATAACGAATGGCAGGAAGTACCGGGATTGAAGAAGGTTTCAAGAGATATTATTGACAAAAGAATTGCCAGGTTTATAAATTTTTTGACCCGGAATAGCATTAAACCAGGATTAATAGATATTTGCCGTTCCCGTTTTTCGGGATATACACCTGACGAACAATGGGAATATATCGAAAAGAAATTGATAGACGGTCTAAATCAGTTATACAGTCTGAAAGTTACTCATATTGGTGAATTGGACCGGATTTATGGAGGATATCATGGAAACAGCAACGCGGGAAATGATTGAACAGGGGCAGATTTCCCTGAAGTCAGATTTAGATCAACATCCATATGTGCTAAGAATACTGGATAAAAATGATGTTGCGGCGGTAATGCAGTTGCAGAGTGATTTGATCGAAGTCATGGAGAAAAAAGATCTGTACGTACCTATAGCGGAAGAGGAAATGGTTTCATTGCTGGAAGGCAAGGGGGAAGCACTGGGTTTCTTTATTAATAATAAAATGTATGCTGCTTGTTCACTGCTTTTTAAGGTTGATTACGAAAATAATATGGCACGGGAGCTTAACTTTAGTGAGAAAGAATTAGCCCGGGTGGCCCAGTTGGAATTATCACTGGTAGACCTGGATTTACGGGGCCATAAACTACAGCATAAGATGGCCGGGATTCTGGCCCGGCGGTCAGCCGAGAAGAAAAGATTCAGATATTTGTTTACCACTGTTTCTCCCTATAATTATGCCAGCATTCAAACGGTAACTTCGATGGGGCTGCAAATTGCCCGGTTATGCAAGATGTATTATGGTTGGGACCGGTATGTGGTCTACCGGGATATTGTTAATCCGGTAAAATTGGATACCGATCATCCGGTAATGGTTAAGAATACCGCCTGGGCCGAACAGCAGGAGTTATTAAGCAGCGGCTACCGTGGCTTTTCCCAATTCGGAGATGAACACGGCATCAAGATCATGTATGCCAGGATTTTATAAGCAGAGCGTCGAAAAATGTACGCTATTAGCAGTAAGATTGCGAATGTCATCCTGAGGCAAAGCCGAAGGATCTTAAGATTCTTCGCTAAGGCTCAGAATGACATCTGATGGTTTGTGAGGTTAGCATATGAAAATAATATTTCGGGCCGAACCTGGTTATTTAACGGCATACAACCTGACCACCAAAAAGAGCATGCGAATCGCCGGAGATAATTTAAACCTGGTAAATCAATGGCTCAATACCGGTACAAGCAATGACTTTGTCCAAAGGCTAAATGAAACCGGTTTCCTAAGCGGGGATACGGGCGATCTTCAGAAGAGCGAATTAAAAAAATTATCGGCCCGGTGCCGGGAAACACAGGCGCCGCTCCGTTCCATGCATACACCTGAAATCATGAATATAGAGTTGACCACCCGTTGTCCCTTAAGATGTCCTCAGTGTTATTGTGATTTGAACCAGGGCAAGGACATAAAGAAAGAAATTGCTTTTAAATACATTGATCAGGCAGCCGACTTAAAAATCCCCTTTATCAATTTAAGCGGGGGAGAGACACTGGTTTATCCTTACTTGACCGAACTGCTGGAGCGCATAAGCAGGCGGGGTTTGAGTTCAGCCATCTCCATCAGCGGGTGGGGGTTTGACCCGGCCCGGCTGTTGGAATTAAAAAAGGCCGGGGTGGACGAGATATATGTCTCCTTAAACGGCTCCACCCGGGAAATCAATGCGCTGTCCCGGGATGGTTATGAAATGGCGGCAAATGCTCTGAACCTGTTAAAAGCTGACCGGCAGGTTAATTATTATATAAACTGGGTAGCCCGCAATGATAACGCTGGGGATTTTCCCCATCTTGTGAGCCTGGCCGAAGAGTTGGGGGTCAAAGGCATCGTTATACTGGAATCAAAACCCGATGCCGGCTATGCTCTGCAGTCAACCTTAAGCCCGGAGAATTTTTTAAGGCTGGCTGATTACTTGAAAAAACATGATCAGCAGGAAATACCTATTCAGGTTGAACCATGCTTTTCCCCGCTGCGGGCCTATATTAATGATTATTACCTCTGGAATCGCAATACCGGGGTTAATAAAGGCTGTGGGGCGGGGCGCAACGCCATGGCAGTAGATGTGGACGGAAATTTGATTCCCTGCCGGCATTTGCTGTATTCCGAAAGGTTTGAAAGTATTGAGGATTATTGGTGGAATTCCGAGGTGCTGAATAAGCTGCGTCAATTTGAAGATTACCGCGAAGAACCATGCCGGAGCTGTTATTTGAAAAACAACTGTATTTCCTGCCGGGCGGTAGCAGACAAGGTGGAAAAGAATCTTTTCAGCGGCAATCACTATTGTTCAGCAAGGGAGATGGCAAAATGAAAAGGCTGACGGTCATAATTGCGATACTGGTTATATCAATTGGTCTGACTGTACCCAGCTTAACCATGGGGGCCCGGCCCACCAGCGTTAATAATAATGATAAACCGGCTGCCCGGGCCGATGGCAGCAAGTGGCGGATTGGCTACTGTGAAAGTGAATCTTTTATTACTTACAACAAGACGCTGGCGGCGATAGTCAAGGGCCTGGAGGAAATCGGCTGGATCACTGATCTGAAAGGATTTGATGAGGCAGCGGCTAACGGCGATAGCAGAGAGATCTGGAAGTGGCTGGCTTCCAGAGAAGTTAGCCCTTATATTGAGTTTGTTGACGATGGTTTTTACAAATTAAAAGATCCCGGGTTTGATAAAGAAGGGATCATGACCCGGCTTAAACAGCAAAATGATATCGATATTATGCTGGTGATGGGGGGCGCAGCCGGGGTATTGTTAAGTGAACAGCGCGATACCAACATTTTTGTTTTTGCTGCCTCCAATGCCGTACGCTCAGGGATTATTGCTTCTGTGGAGGATTCAGGCAAGGACAATATTTGGGCCCATATGGATGAAACCCGTTTTGTACGCCAGACCAGGGCCTTTTATGACATCGTAAAATTTAAAAAATTAGGAATCGTTTACGAAGACTCTCCCAATGCCAGAATATATTCAGCCGTTAACGAGTTGGAGAGCCTGGCGGCGGAGAAGGGATTTGAAATTGTCCGTTATCATGTTACAGAGCCGCGGACTCCCGAAGATTATCCGAGATATTATCAGGAAGTTCAGGCTGCTTATAATAAATTAGCCCAACAGGTTGATGCTGTTTATGTAACCATAGCATCCCTGGAAAGTGATAAACTACCGGTACTGTTTCAGCCCTTCTATGATCATAAAATACCTATTTTCTCTCAGCTGGGCAATATAGAAGTGGAAAATGGAGCATTGATGACAGTCTCGGTTATGGATGAAGAAAACATCGGCCGCTTTGGGGCTGACAATATCAGTAAATGTTTACATGGAGCAAAACCACGTGACCTGGAGCAATCTTTCCAGAGTGCCCCGAAAATAACCCTTAATGCCGAAGTGGCTAAAAAGCTGGATTTCAAACTCCCCTTTGAATTATTGATAGTGGTTGATGAGGTATACTAACCGGTCATATCCAATTCCTGACCGCTTTTTGGGGCCGGTACGCGTCCCTGGCGGTCAAGTTCCTCGCTCCTCTCTTTTAAAGCCCGGGTTGCTTCCATGGTTGCAATGGCAGCTGGTGCCTTATATACGTCAATGCGTGTTCCTGCAAGGTTATTATCATCATGGTAGCGCAGTATTGCCTGATTATCACAAAAAATGTATTTTATAGATTTCTGACTATCCTTCTTCGCATGCCCGTAAGCCCGGGACACAGTTCTCCGGGCTTGTTTAAATAAAAGCAGGAATCAGGGTAGGCCATGTCTAAAATATAATATAAAATTCTATATGACATGGCTCCGTCAACCCCATAACTTTAGCTGGAGGTAATTTTAATAATGGTCGATACACTTCGTATGGGCTTGGATGTAGGATCAACTACAGTAAAATTAGTTATAACGGACGATAACGGGACCATCCTCTACAAAAAATATCAACGTCATTATGCCGAGACTAAACGGTACACCGCGGAACTGCTGAATAATGCTTTTGAGCAGGTAGGCAATCGTCCGCTCACCGTTATGGTAAGCGGTTCAGCCGGGCTTGCCCTCTCATCCTGGTTGGGCATCGAACATATTCAGGAAGTAATCGCCTGCAATAAAACCATTGACAAGTTAATCCCTCAAACCGACGTAGCCATCGAACTGGGAGGAGAAGATGCCAAGATCACCTTCTTTAAAGGCGGTCTGGATCAAAGGATGAATGGCATTTGTGCCGGAGGAACCGGTGCTTTTATTGATCAAATGGCTACCCTCCTGGGGACAGACACCATCGGCCTTAATGAAATGGCCCAACACCACTCCACTATCTATCCGGTGGCAGCCCGCTGCGGGGTTTTTGCCAAAACTGACATTCAGGTACTCTTAAATGAAGGTGCCCGCAAGGAAGACATTGCTGCTTCAGTTTTTCAGGCCGTGGTCAATCAGACCATCAGCGGCTTGGCCTGCGGCAAGTCTATAAGAGGAAATGTCGCCTTTTTGGGCGGTCCTTTGTATTTCCTGCCCGAACTGCGCCAAAGATTTAAAGATACTCTGAAACTTAATGACAGCCAGGCCCTATTCCCGGAACAGGGACAATTCTTCGTGGCCATGGGCGCGGCGATGGCCTCATCATCGGCCGAAGTTACCAATCTGCCTACTTTGATTAAACGTCTGGAGCATCACGACACCTCAGAACATGAGGTCTCCTACCTGCAGCCGCTTTTCCAAGATGACCGGGAACTGGATGAATTTCAGCAGCGCCATAATGCTCACAACCTAAAGCAGAAGGATCTGGCATCCTTTGCCGGCCCGTGCTTTTTAGGTATAGACGCCGGTTCGACCACCACCAAGGCCGCTTTGATAGATGAAAACGGGGCTCTCCTGTATTCTTACTATGGTAACAATACCGGAAGTCCTCTGAACTCGGCTGTGAATATTTTAAAAGACCTCTATGACCGGATGCCGGCCACGGCTAAAATTGCCTGGACAGCGGTAACCGGATACGGGGAAGGGCTTTTAAAGGCGGCCCTGCATGTTGATGTGGGCGAAGTGGAAACCATAGCCCACTATACCGCAGCCCGTTTTTTCAATCCCGGGGTAGATTTGATACTGGATATTGGCGGGCAGGATATGAAGTGCCTTAAAATCAAGGACGGGGTCATCAACAGCATCATGCTGAATGAAGCCTGTTCATCCGGCTGCGGTTCCTTTATTGAGGGATTTGCCCATTCCTTAAATATTCCGGTGCAAGATTTTGCCGGGCTGGCGCTCCAAGCATCGCACCCGGTAGACCTGGGCTCCCGCTGCACTGTTTTTATGAACTCGATGGTAAAACAGGCCCAGAAAGAAGGGGCGACGCTGGGAGATATCTCGGCCGGTCTTTCTTATTCCGTCATCAAAAATGCTTTATTTAAAGTCATAAAAATGCGAGACCCTTCCGAACTGGGCGAAAAGATTGTAGTACAGGGCGGGACCTTTCAAAACGATGCCATTTTGAAAAGTTTCGAAATCATTACCGGTAAAGAAGTGATAAGGCCCAACATTGCTCCCTTAATGGGGGCTTTCGGGGCGGCTCTGATTGCCCGGGACCGTAGTCAAAACGAGCAGCCGAGCACAATTTTAACCAGAGAGCGGTTAGATGAGTTTTCCTTTAAGACTAAATTTACCCGGTGCGGAGGGTGCGGCAACAATTGCCTGCTTACCATTAACAGCTTTCAGGACGGCGGACGGTTCATATCGGGCAACCGCTGTGAAAAGGCCATGGGAAAAGACAGTAAAAAACCGGCGCTTCCCAATCTATATGATTACAAGTATAAACGTCTGCTGGATTATGAGCCTTTGCCCGAAGAAGAGGCTAAGAGAGGCGTCATTGGCATTCCTATGGTTCTTAACATGTACGAAAATTACCCCTTTTGGTTTACTTTTTTTACCAATCTGGGATTTAGAGTGGTAACATCACCGCGTTCTTCCCATGACCTGTATGAACTGGGCAGTGAAACCATACCTTCGGATACCGCCTGTTTCCCTGCCAAACTGGTGCACGGCCATATCGCGGCTCTGATCAACCAGGGCCTGAAGCTGATTTTCTATCCCTCCATACCCCATGAACGGATGGAACAGACTGGCGCTAATAACGATTTTAACTGTCCTATGGTTATTTCCTATCCTGAAGTTATAAAAAACAATATGGATATAATCCGGCACAACCAGGTTAATTTAATAAATCCCTTCCTCCCTTATGATAATAAGAAACAGCTTATTATCAGGCTGTATCAGGAGCTGGGATTCCTGGGGGTTTCCAAAAAGGAAATTACCCGTGCGGTGAGCCGGGCCTGGCAGGAGGATGCACGCTTTAAAGCAGACATTCGCCAAAAAGGTGAAGAAGTGGTAGATTACCTGAAGGAAAATGGCAAGAAAGGCATCGTTCTGGCCGGCCGGCCTTATCATCTTGATCCGGAAATAAACCATGGTCTGCCGGAAATCATAAATTCCCTGGGCATGGCGGTCCTTACCGAAGATTCCGTGGCCCACCTGGGAACGGTGGAAAGACCCATTCGGGTAGTGGACCAATGGATGTATCATTCCCGGCTCTATGCGGCCGCCAGTTTCGTTACCACCCAGCCCCAGCTGGAACTGGTACAGCTTAATTCTTTCGGCTGCGGACTTGATGCTATAACCACCGATGAGGTACAGGAGATCCTGAGCTCCAGGGGCAAAATTTACACCGTGCTTAAAATAGATGAGGGAGCCAATCTGGGCGCTGCCAAAATCAGACTTCGTTCTTTAGTGGCGGCGATCGGGCGGGAAAACAAAGGATCGGAACATGAGATGACCTCTTATTGCCAGCCGCGCATAGTTTTCACCAAAGCCATGAAACAGAGCCATACCCTGCTCTTCCCACAGATGGCGCCTATGCATTTTGAATTTCTGCAGGAAGTGTTTAAAACGGAAGGATACAATATTGAACTGCTTTCCACCGTAACCAAGAATGCGGTGGAGGTAGGACTAAAATATGTTAACAATGATGCTTGTTATCCGGCCATCATTGTCATTGGACAGCTGGTGGAAGCCCTGCAGTCAGGCAAATACGACCTTAACCATACCTCGGTAGTAATCAGCCAGACCGGTGGGGGATGCCGGGCCACCAATTATATCAGCCTTTTGAGAAAGGCTTTAAAAGAGGCGGGCTTCGCTGATATTCCGGTACTGTCGGCCAACCTTTACGGCTCCGAAAAAAATCCCGGCTTTAATATTAGTTTCGGCCTGTTCAAAAAAGCTATCACCGCTGTCATATATGGCGATTTACTCATGCGGGTCCTGCACCGGGTAAGGCCTTATGAAAAAATTCCCGGTTCGGCCAATATGCTTTATGAAAGATGGGCCGAGCGCTGTAAAGAGCAGCTGGCCTCCGGTACTAAACAGAATTTTGAAACTAACCTGAAGGGGATAGTGGATGAATTCGACCAGCTTGAAATAGCCAACACCGCCAAACCCCCGGTAGGGGTAGTAGGTGAAATACTGGTCAAATACCATCCGGTGGCCAACAACCATATTGTACGGACTTTGGAAGAGGAAGGCGCTGAAGTGATAATGCCTGATCTGATGGACTTTTTCCTTTATTGCGCCTATGATAATATCTTTGAAGCTCAGTATATGTCAGGCAACAAACGTGATTTACTGGTGGGCAAATGGTTTATTAATTACCTGGAAAACCGGCGCAAACTGATGAATTCCCTTTTGGAAAAAAGCAAGCGTTTCCATGCTCCCAAATCTATTTACCATAAAGCATCTCTGGCGAGCAACATCCTGTCGCTGGGACATCGTTGCGGGGAAGGGTGGTTCCTGACCGCCGAGATGATTGATTTGATTAATGACCATGTTCCCAATATCGTCTGTGTACAGCCTTTTGGCTGCCTTCCCAACCATGTTACCGGCAAAGGTATGATAAAGGAACTAAAAAGACATTATCCCCGGGCCAATATAACTGCGATCGACTATGACCCCGGGGCCAGTGAAGTCAATCAGCTGAACCGCCTGAAACTGATGCTTTCCGTTGCTTTTAAGAATATGCAGACCCCGAAAGAAGCTGGCCATAAAGAGAAACCGGGCGATATCATTGCCGGCCAAGCATAAACACAGCGGGCGTGTTGTACAATAGCCCACAGACTGCCAAAGAACCCCCTGATAAAACTAATTTTATCAGGGGGTTTAGTTTTAATTATGATAAAATAAAGCGGAAAATGCCTGAGGACGACAAGAATTTAAGAATTCAGCCTTTTTTAATGTAGAGATTTACTCCAAATAATCTACGTGTTTGCAGATTTCCTCCACGACACTATACTTCTTCAAATTAAAAGCAGCTTTATTATTTTCAAAAAGATTATTTCCTTTTGTATCAATAGATACAATCAGCGGGCCAAATTCCTTCACCCGCATGATCCACATAGCCTCCGGCATTCCCAGATCCAGCCATTCCACATCTTCAACTTCTTCCACACAGTTGGCTGCCAGTACCGCACATCCTCCGGGGAAAACAGTGTGAATTGCCTTATTCTCCTGACAGCCTACTACTGTATTTTGACCCATCCCGCCTTTACCGACAATAAGTTTGACGCCGGTTTGGGTGATGAACTCCTTCTCGTACTTTTCCATTCGCATACTAGTCGTAGGTCCAATAGAGATTACCCTGTATTTTCCCGGTTGGCCCTTTATTTCCTGCATAATGGGTCCGGCGTGAAAAATGGCTTTACCAGCCAATTGAACCGGCAACTCTTTATGCTGTTTGATTAAGCGCTGATGCACATCATCCCGGCCGGTTATTAGATAACCATTTAAATAAACAATATCGCCTATTGTGAGGTCTTGTATATCTTCATCTTTTATGGGAGTAGTCAGTATTTTTCTGCTCATAGTATTGCTCCTTTGTGAGAAATCGTTTCATATTCCAGATGAGCATTGATCTTAATCAGACCTCTCCGGTGAGCCCAGCAACCTGTTGATAAACCGACTGCAATCGTGGCTGGATGTCTAGCAGCCTGTTCAATATGAACTCCCATTACAGAGTTCTCGCCGCCGAGACCTCCTGGCCCAATTTTAAGTGTATTTAGTCCATTTTCTATCAGCGACTCCAATTCTGCCCCTCGTGGATTACTATTATGCGAACCTATCGGACGCAACAACGCTTTTTTGGAAAGCTTAGCAGCAACGTCTGCCGAACCGGCGATGCCAATACCGACTAGAAGCGGCGGACAGGCATTAATTCCGTAAGAAGTTATCTGGTTGAAAACAAATTCTACTACACCTTCGTAACCTTCTAAGGGCATCAAAACCTTTGCTGTTCCAGGAAGACTGCAACCTCCTCCAGCCATATATACATAGATTTTCACATCATCACTGTTAGGGATAATTTCCCAATCTATCCACGGTACTCGGGTACCTACATTATTTCCGGTGTTCTTTTCATCGAAGACTTCCACCGCATTATGACGTAAAGGTCCAATAATGGTAGCCTTCTTAACTGCTTCTTGCAAGCAATCCTCAATCTCATCAATCAAGGGGAATCTCGTTCCGACCTGGACAAAATACTGAATCACCCCCGTATCCTGGCAACAGGGCCGGTCCAACTCTTTGGCCATCTTTAAATCGTTAAACATGGCCTCATAAATAATCTTGGCTAAAGGGGCATCTTCTTTTTCTCTTAGTTCCTGTAGTTTTACTAAAACATCATCAGGAAGATATTTTGCGATATACGCAGTGAACCCAGCTATAATATCGATAAATCTTTCACGTTGTTCTTTCTTATTCATTTCAGGTTCCTCCAACAAATATTAATAGCTATTCTAGTATTATAGCGTAATTTTCTATTAATTCCGATTGACTTTTATATGAGAGTTTTGCATAATTCCAAAAAACCCATTTGTCATTGCTATGAATAACGTCTTTTTGTCATCCTGAACGTAGTGAAGGATCTTTCCATCTCGGAGACTGCAAGATCCTTCGGCTTTGCCTCAGGATGACATTCGCAAAGTTTATTATGCAAAACTCTCATATGACTACATCTGATTTTTACCAAATTTACTCGCTTACAAGCTGTTAAAGGATTGCCTTCCTGATCTAAATGTGTGCAGTTGGGGCCGGTAATCATAAACAGGAGATAAGAAATTTGGATATAATATATGTAAGCATTTTGAATGGCCGACCCAATGTATTCTAAAAACATGGTAAGCAGGTGAGTTATGACCCTTCAACAATTAAGATACATTATAAAAATAGTGGAATGCGGTTCGATCAGCGAAGCCGCCAAGCAGCTTTTCATCTCCCAGCCCAGCCTTTCCAATGCGGTCAAAGAGCTTGAAACCGAGCTGGGCATAGAGATATTTTACCGGACCACCAAAGGTATATCATTGTCCATCGACGGTACGGAATTTCTTGCTTACGCGCGCCAGGTTATCGAGCAGACTGAACTTCTGGAACAGCGCTATCTGGGCAAAAAGCCTTCCAAGCAGCTTTGCTCCGTTTCCACCCAGCACTACGCTTTCGCTGTCAATGCCTTTGTGAATCTTCTCCTGGCATTGGATGTAGAAGAGTATGAATTTACCCTGCGTGAAACGAGGACCTATGAGATCATGGCCGATGTAAAGAATCTTCGCAGCGAGATCGGCATTATATATTTCAGTGACTTTAATGAAAAAGTGCTTAAGAAATTGTTGAAGGAAAATCACTTGACCTTTAACCCTCTTTTTGAAGCCGGACCCCATGTTTTTATCAGTTCGGCTCATCCGCTGGCTCGGAAGAAGTCAGTCACGCTCGAAGACTTGGATGATTTTCCTTTCCTGGCCTTTGAACAGGGTGAATATAACTCGTTTTACTTTTCGGAGGAGATATTAAGTACCGCTCCGCACAAGAAAACCATTCATGTCAGCGATCGGGCGACGCTTTTCAATCTGCTGATCGGGCTGAATGGATATACCATTTGCACAGGCGTTCTAAGCAGTGATTTAAACGGAGACAACATCGTCTCCGTACCGCTGGAAACAGAAGAGAGAATGCGCGTGGGCTGGATCGCTAATGAGAAAGCTCATCTGAGCACGATCGCCCTGGATTATATCGCGGAACTAAGGCGGGTGATTTCTGAATACGGTTATGTGGTTTTATAATAGCCTTAGTTTGGGGTATGGAAAGAGAGCCTTTGTTATGCGGCCAGCAGCAGGGTGCGGATTGCCGCATAGATTTTCTGTGCAATATAGGAGTTGTTCATCGTATACAGATGGATTCCATCAACCCCTTGTGCGATAAGATCAACAATTTGATCAACGGCATAAGCAATTCCGGCATCACGCATGGCTACAGGGTTGTTTTCATATTTTTCCATCATAGTTACAAACTTTTGCGGCAGCTTTACGCCGCACAGCGATACCATTCTTTCAATCTGTTTTTTGTTTACGACCGGCATGATTCCCGCTTCAATCGGTACGTTTATGCCTGCAATGCAGGCTCGTTCCCGAAATGAGTAAAAGTAGCTGTTGTCAAAAAACAGTTGAGTGATAAGCTGGTTGGTCCCGGCCTCCACTTTCGTTTTAAGATGGCGTATATCTTCAACCAGATTCCGGCACTCAGTATGCCCTTCCGGATAACATGCTCCGATAATATTAAAATCGCCGTTTTCCTTAATGAATGAAATCAAGTCGCTGGCATAACGGAAATCCTGCTGGGGCGGAATTTCAGGGTTAACATCACCGCGCAGGGCCAGAATATTTTCGACGCCTGCTTGTTTAAAGCCTTCCAGCATATGCAGCACTTCTCTTTTGGTGAGATTGATACAGGGCAGATGGGCCACGCTCTCAATACCGTAATGGTTTTTAATAGCTGCTGCGATTTCCAGAGTTGCCTGGTTATTTTCACTTCCGCCTGCGCCATAAGTTACGCTGATAAAGTCCGGGTTTAAGCCTTTCATCTCATCCAGCGCCTGGTAAATGATATTGATCGAAGCTGTTCGCCGGGGAGGAAAAATTTCCAGCGACAGCACTTTTTTGTTTTTAAAAATTTCCGCTGTTTTCATTACTGCCAACTCCTTCGAATTGCTTGGGCGGCATCCACCAGATTTTCCAGACTCGCAACCGTTTCCGCGTTTCCTCTGGTTTTGAGTCCGCAGTCCGGATTTACCCACAGCTTTTCTTGGGGTATTTTCTCCAGCATCTTAAAAAGTGCTGCCTTAATTTCCGCCACGCCTGGAATTCTGGGAGAATGGATGTCATAAACACCAGGACCGACTTCCGTTTTAAATCCGCATTGATGCAATACATCGATAATGGCAAGATCTGAACGCGAAGCCTCGAAGGTGATAACATCCGCATCCATAGCGTCAATATCCTTGATAATATCACTGAATTCGCTATAGCACATATGGGTATGAATTTGGGTCTGGGCTTTAACACCGCTGTGAACCAGCCGGAAGGCAGGAATCGCCCAATCCAGGTATTCACTGTGCCAATCACTTTTTCTTAAGGGAAGCTTTTCACGCAGAGCGGCCTCATCGATCTGGATAATTTTTATGCCGTTAGCTTCAAGATCAAGCACTTCTTCCCGGATAGCAAGAGCGATCTGAAAGGCGCATTCCTGCCATGAAATATCCTCACGGGGGAAGGACCAGTTTAAAATCGTGACAGGACCGGTAAGCATTCCTTTCATGTATTTCTTTGTAAGCGATTGCGCATATACGATATAATCGACCGTCATAGGTTGGGAACGGGAAATATCCCCCCATATGATAGGCGGTTTGACGCATCTGGTACCGTAAGACTGCACCCAGGCTCTTTCTGTAAAAAGGAACCCCTCCAGGCATTCGCCGAAATATTCAACCATATCATTACGCTCAAATTCACCGTGAACCAGCACGTCAAGTCCGATTTTTTCTTGCAGTGCGACACATTCCGCAATTTTCTTTTTATTAAATTCGATGTACTGTTTTACCGTCTTTTTACCATTTTTAAATTGGGAACGGTTGGCTTTGACCTCTGCCGTCTGTGGGAATGAACCGATGGTGGTGGTTGGCAGCAATGGCAGATCGAATACCGCTTTTTGTATCTTTTCCCGTTCATAAAACTGAGGATGCCGGATGAAATCCTCCGGCGCCAGTGCGGCAACCGCAGCTTGGACCGAGGTATCCGGGCAGAACCTGCTGGCGTTGAAAAGCCTGCTGTTTATAATATATTCCGGAGTCCCGGCCGGGTTATTGCTGGCGGTAATTTTCTTCAGGTCGGCCAGTTCTGCCAGCTTTTCTTCCGCAAAGGAAAAATACTTTTTATATTCGTCTGCCAGGGAAGTTTCATTTTTAATAGTATAGGGAACGTGCAGGAGCGAACAGGAGGTACTCAAAACCATATGAAGGCCGGATTTCCCCAATTCATCAAGAATGCGCAAGGTTTGGCCATAATTATTGCGCCATATATTTTTGCCGTTGATGACACCTGCAAAAAGAGTTTTATCGGACGGAAAACCGAATTGTTTTACCAGTTCCAGCGTATTTTTGCCTTCGATAAAATCGAGCCCTATGCCATCAAAAGGCAGTAAGGCGGCCTCCTGGTAGCAGTCGCGTATATCGCCAAAATAGGTTTGTAAAAGCACCCTGGTACCGCCTTTGGCTAAAAGGATCTCACGGTAAATCCTATTTAAAAGAGCAATATCGTCTGCGCTTAAGTCCATAACCAGCGCAGGTTCGTCAAACTGTATCCATTCCGCCCCTAAATCATTAAATTTTTTAAGAATCTTTGCATAGGCCCTGATAATATCTGGGGCTAAATCAACCGGGGTTTTATGCCCGGTAAATTTAGCCAGCTTTAAAAAGGTGAATGCTCCGATAAGAACGGGCTTGGTTACGATTCCCAGCTTTTTAGCTTCGGAGAATTCATCAAATGGTTTGGTCCCAACCAGCGAAATTTCGGCGCGGCCGTCGATTTCCGGCACCAGATAATGGTAATTGGTGTTGAACCATTTTTTCATGGCCAGAGCCTTTACATCACCGCTTGCGCTTTGATAACCTCTTGCCATGGCAAAATATTCAGCCAGCGGATCAAGCCGTAAATCGCTGTAGCGTTGGGGAACCACATTAAGCAAAACTGCGGTATCCAGCATATTGTCATAAAAAGAAAAATCATTGGATGGTATATAGTCAATGCCATTTTCAATTTGATTTTGCCAATGTGTTTTCCTAAGCAGGGCAGCGGTGTCCTGGAGTTCCGCTTTTGATAAAACACCTTCCAAATACTTTTCGGTTGCAAATTTTAATTCCCGTAAAGTCCCTACTCTCGGGTAACCGATTATGGCGGTTTGCATGCCCGCTCTCCCCTTTCACTTTAGTGGAAATAATATACCATGAGATTTCAGTCATAGCATAATACTTGATTTGTATGTTTTGGCATAGTTATAAACTATGGGAATGATTTGAGAGTTTTGCATAATTAACTTTTTTCTATTGATTAAGCAGTAACTTTTCTAATGTCATCCTGAGCCTTAGCGAAGGATCTTAAGATTCTTCGCTAAGTGTTGGACGACCTGGTAACCTCAGGTACTATAACCCAGGAGCAGGAAGATGAAATTAAAGAGACATTGGACAAGTCTTTCCAGGCACCGCCGCCACCGCAGCAGGGAGGTTCTGGCCAATCGTTGGAAGATAAGCTGAAAAGTCTCGAATCGGCAGGAACTATTAATAAAGATCAGCTTAATACCATAGTTGATGCTTTAAAGACTTCTGCCGATGAAGACAACCAATCACAAACCGATGAAGATCAGGAAAATGCGATTAGCAATGATTTTAAATCGGCGCTTAAGGCCTATGGAATGCAATTATACGGTTTATAAGCGATAAGCTTTTCCTTTTCAATCAAGAGACACCGGGAAAATATTTCTACGGTGTCTCTTGCTTTGTGCAGTGGTATGCGCCAGAAGGTTATCTTGCACATATTCAATAACTTTTCAGTCTTTATTCAGGGAAATTTCAGCTATGGAATGGAAAATATACACAGCGAAGGCCGTTAAACTATAATTACGCCAACAGGTGGAATTTTATTTTGGAGTGAGGAATGCTTATGTCAGATACGATTAAAACCCCGATTGAAACAGATAACGGTTCAGTCCAAGCCAGGCTAGACATTAATAACCTGGAGAAGGCATTAAAAAAACGGGATATACAGGGAACGTCCAGACGTAAGAAAATGGTCTGGCTCCTGATAATCCTCCTTATTGCTGCGGCAGCAGGGTTTGGTGTCTATAAAAAGTTTGCTCCCAGCGAAAGTTCCGAATTTTTAACAACGGTGGTTACCAAAAGTACTATAACCAACTCGATTGAGGCGACCGGTACTTTGAACCCGGTCAAAAGCAGCGAAATGGGTTTTAAGAACGATGATACCATAACTGCTATAAACGTTGCAGTCGGTGACCATGTTAAAACAGGTCAGGTGCTGGCCCAGCAGGAAACCACTACTTTGCAGACATCTTTGCAGCAGGCCCAGAGCACAGTTGAACAAGATCAGCTCAGTGTTAAGACTTCTTCCTTAAACCTCGAGTCCAACCGCAGGACATGGGAACGGCAGCAGAAACTGTTTGAGTCCGGGGCTATTTCCCAATCAGATCTGGATACCGCTCAGGACAATTTTAAAAAGAGTCAGCTGGAGCTTGAGACTGCCCAGGCCAAGCTGGCCAATGACCAGCTTAAAGTGGAGCAGGCACGCTCTGATTTATCCGGTGCCACTCTGATTGCACCCTTTGATGGTATCATAGGGGCAGTAAACGGCCAGGTGGGCCAGATTAACGGAATCAACAGCAGCACCAGTACTTTGATCAGTATTATAAGCGAGGATTTGCAAATAAGCGCACTTATCAATGAAGCCGATATAAGCCAGATAAAGGTAGGGCAGGATGTAGAATTCACCACAACTACCTATAGTAATAAGACTTTTAAGGGAAAAGTTTTAAGAATCTCTCCCCAGGCGCAAACGGTCAGCAATATCCAGTACTACCCGGTCCTGATTTCCTGTATTGATCCTGAACATCAGCTTTTAGCCGGCATGTCTGTTTCAGTCAAGATTGTCATAAACCAGAAGCAGGATGTAGCAGCTATTCCGATGATGGCGGTAACCTATGCCCAATCATACATTAAAAGTCTCCCAGCAGGGGATAAG
This sequence comes from Syntrophomonas sp. UBA5288, assembly GCA_002408445.1. GTDB lineage: Bacteria > Bacillota > Syntrophomonadia > Syntrophomonadales > Syntrophomonadaceae > UBA4851. The sequence continues at coordinate 12,110 of DHSK01000008.1, read as the reverse complement.
ACAAACCTATCTAAAACTTCCAGAACCGGGGTTCGTCCTGATGCTCGAAAGGCCGAATCCGACGATTCCGACGGTAGTGAGATAAAAGGCGGGCAGCCGGGTAAAGTACTGGTTTTACAGAATAATAAACCGGTTATTAAAACGGTGGTGCTGGGCTTAAGTGATGGTTCCAATTATGAAGTAATTCAGGGTCTTAAAATTGGAGAAAAGGTTATAGTGGGATCAAGTCAGGCAGATGACCAATCGGCCTCAGGTGGGTCCGACTCAAGTTCCAATTCCAATTCCAATAAATCCAACCGCCAGAATCAGCCCGGTGGTATGGGCGGACCTCCTCCGGGAGGGTTCTAAATAATGCGATAGTGAGGATTGTAAAACATGGCAGAGGATAGTCTGATAACTTTAAAGGATATAACTAGAACTTATTATGGCGCCGGTGAGCCTGTTTGTGCCTTGCGGTCAGTCTCATTAAGTATTAAAAGTGGTGAAATGCTGGCCATTATGGGACCTTCAGGTTCCGGCAAGTCTACCTTGATGAATGTTCTGGGCTGTTTGGATAAACCTGATGCAGGAAATTACATATTTGCCGGACAGGATGTAATGGCTTTGAATAAAGAACAGCTGGCCCGATTCCGTAATTTAGTGGTTGGGTTTGTATTTCAGAACTTTAACCTTATCGGGAGAGCAACTGCTCTGGATAACGTATGCTTGCCTATGATATATGCAGGGGTCTATTCCGGACGGGAAAGGCAAAAACGGGGCATGAAAATGCTGGAACTGGTAGGGCTGAAAGGCCGGGAACATCATTTTCCCCGACAATTATCAGGCGGACAGCAGCAGCGGGTGGCTATTGCCCGGGCATTGGTCAACCGGCCGGGAATGCTCCTGGCCGATGAGCCTACCGGAGCTTTGGATACCCGAACCACGGAAGAGATTATGCAATTATTGCAGTACTTGCACCGGGAACAGGGAATGTCGCTGGTAATAGTCACCCATGAAGCGGATATTGGTCTTCATTGTGAACGGATCGTACGCTTGAAAGACGGAGAGATCGTTAACGATGAAATGGTCGCCAAACCCTTTCAGGCTGAGGTGCAGGCCGGAAGATAATGAAAAGATAAGGCGGGGTCAATATGGATTTAATATCAAGTTTAAAGATGGCATGGCAAAGTTTGAAGGCCAATAAAATGCGCTCTTTTCTTACCATGCTGGGAGTTATTATTGGGGTCGGTGCGGTTATTGCGATGGTCGCTTTAAGTCAGGGAACAGCCGCAGGCATTACCGATAGAATCTCCAGCATGGGGTCCAATCTGCTGACTATTTCTGCCGGAGGTGGCTTTGGACCGGTGAGAGGTGCCAGCAGCGCCCAACTTACCATGGGCGATGTGGAAGCGATTAAAAACTTGCCTCTGGTTAAGTACGCAGCGGCTGAAGTCAATGTAAATAATGCTACGGCAGCCGCCGGCAGTCAAACCTGGACCACCAAGGTGGACGGGACTACCCCGGAATTAATGAAGATAAAAGAATGGCCGGCAGCTCAGGGGGAATTTTTCAATCAAAGTGATGTCACCGGTATGAACCGCGTTGCAGTTCTGGGACAAACGGTAGTAAGTAATCTTTTTGCAGGCGGAAATGCGGTAGGCAATACCATTAAAATCAATGGACTGAGCTTCACGGTTATTGGCGTGCTGGAGTCAAAGGGGAGCAGCGCCGGTTCCGATCAGGATGATGTTATATATATTCCGATCAGCACGGCTCAGCAAAGACTTATCGGGTCCAAAAGCGTAGGTTCAATCAACGTACAGGCCACCAGTCAGGAGGCTTTGGCTTCTTTGCAGGACTACATCACTACCCTATTGCGTCAGCGGCATCGTCTGGCTGAGACGGCAGATGATGATTTCTATATTCGAGACATGGCTGATCTGTTGTCAACTATTGAAGATACCACCAAGATGATGACCTTTCTGCTGGGTGGTATTGCAGCGGTATCTCTGCTGGTGGGGGGAATTGGCATTATGAATATCATGCTGGTTTCGGTCACCGAACGGACTAGGGAAATCGGGATCCGTATGGCCATAGGTGCTACTACCCGGGCGATTCTTTCCCAATTCTTAATTGAAGCATTGCTGTTGTGCTTTTTAGGGGGAATCATAGGCGTTTTGCTGGGATGGGGAACGGCCAGCATACTTAGCATGGTGGCAGGTCTGAACATGACAATAGCTCCGTGGCTGGTGGCTCTTTCCATGGGCTTCTCCGTTATGATAGGTTTGTTTTTCGGGTATTATCCGGCCCGGAAAGCAGCCAATTCCAATCCTATCGAGGCTCTGCATTTTGAATAAATTAAAAGCTTTATGGAGTGATGATGGTGCGAACGATATTTGTGGCGGATAACGAGGAGAATACTCGCATGGTCATCAAGAAGTACCTTGCCCGCGAAGGATTCTGCGTGGAAACTTATTCATCGGCGGAGGAATTGGTGGCCAGATTACAAACAGCATTCCCGGATATGTTTATTTTGGATATTATTTTATGCGGTACAGCCGGCCCTGAATTCTACCATGACATCAGAAAACGCAGCGGTCTACCGGTTATTATAATTTTTTCCGGTGACGAAGAAGCAGATAATGATCTTAAAGCGGATTTGAATGAATGTGAATACTTGACTAAACCTTTCAGTCCCCGTGAATTAGTGGCGAAGGTCAGATCAATACTCCGTCATTCTTCTTTTCCCGCCAATCAGGAAGAAATACTGGAAAGGGGTAACCTGAGAGTTGATCCCAATAATCGTCATACTACGGTGGATACTACTGAAGTAATGCTTACTCCCCAGGAATATGAGCTTTTGCTGCTGCTGGCCCGGCAACCGCAAAGAACCTTTACCCGACAAGAGATTCTTGACCGCATATGGGGATACGACTACGTAGGTGAAATCAGAGCAGTAGACAACCTGGTGAAAAGGTTGCGTAAAAAACTGAGGGAAAGTGGCTCTGCCAAGAATGTTAAAACAGTTTGGGGATGGGGATATCGCTTTGATGAGTAAATTCGGGATAACATGGGTTTCAAAATGGGCCGGAATTTAACCAATGTAAACTTTTTGCTATAATTACACTTGAATGAGATGATTAAGCAGCAACTTTGCGAATGTCATCCTGAG
>DHSK01000008.1:0-8666 GCA_002408445.1 Syntrophomonas sp. UBA5288 | reverse complement strand
TATTCATAGCAATGACAAATGAATTATTATCCCAAAGGCGGTAGGCAGATGCAGCAATTAAAAGGCATCAAAATATTAGTGGTTGACGATGAACCCAATATACTTCAATTCCTGGAAATCGGACTTCAAAACGAAGGATTTGAAGTCCAGACAGCGCAGGATGGAATTTCTGCGCTTAATCATATCAAACAATTCCAGCCTCATGTGGTTATTCTTGATGTTATGATGCCGGGTATGGACGGTTTTGAAGTATGCCGTATGCTCAAAAAAACGGAGAATGTTGCCGTAATAATGTTGACTGCTCGAGATGAAGTTGATGACCGCGTCAAAGGCCTGAATCTGGGAGCAGATGATTACATGGTAAAACCCTTTAGTTTTGAAGAACTACTGGCCAGAATTTATGCCCGTATCCGTAATCAGTTCCCCAATTTATTTGGTGAAGTTGTCATTGGTCCCTTTACGATTGACGACCGGCGCCGAGAGATCAAATTTGAGGATAGGCTCCTGGATTTATCTCCCACTGAATATGAATTGCTCAAATTCCTGGTACTCAATCATGGACTGGTTTTAAGCAAAACCATGATTTTAGATAAAGTATGGGGATATGATTTTGGAGGCGAGCAAAATATTGTGGAAGTTTATATTCGTTCACTAAGGGATAAATTAAACGATAAAGACCATCAGTTAATCAGGACTTTACGTGGTTCCGGTTACCGGGTTGACCTGATATGAACCGGAAGATAATTGACCGGCTTAAATCCTATTTTTCCCCTAATTCCCTTAGAATTCAACTGTTATCACGTTCATTGCTTATATTGGCTGTCTTGTTGGTTTTAGTTGGAGTCTTGCAGTTTGTTTTCATGCGGGATGTTTTTTACCGCAACAAGGCGGAGAGTCTGCAAAGTCATCTAATTTCCATTCCCGGGCCGGTCTGGGCGCGATTAAATTCAACTACGGATAACGATATTATGGTCAGACCATTTATGTTTGCACCTGACACCAGTCTGGCTTTTATTGATACTAACGGCAGTTTTAAAGTGCTTTCAAGCGGACCTTACAACATAAGTCCTCCGCAGCTCAGTACGAATGAATATGCGGCTGCTCTGCAAGAACGCCATAAAATAAATTATATCGTCTCCCATACCGGCGGAACAGAACAAATAGTAGTTTTAAAGCGTATAAATTCATTCCCCGGACAACACCTAGGAGTGGCGGAGATAAGTACCCCGACCGGGCCGATCAAGGAACTGCTCGTTCGTCAGTTGATAACATTCTTTTTTCTTTCCCTGTTGGCATTAGTATTCGGGTTATTAACTTACCTCTCGGTACTTAAAAAGACTTTGATACCTCTGTTTAAAATGGTGGAAACGGCGGAGCAAATTGATGCCGGAAATCTGGACCGGCGATTTTCCACCCATCAGGGACAGACGGAAATTGATACGCTGGCCGTATCATTTAATGGCATGCTGGAACGATTGCAGGTCTCCTTTGCAGCAGAGCGGGAAACCAAGGAGCAGATGCGCCGGTTTATAGCAGATGCTTCCCACGAATTGCGCACACCTTTAACTTCTATTCATGGATTTCTGGAAGTGCTGCTGCGCGGGGCAGCCAGCCAACCGGACCAGCTCGAAAGAGCTTTAAGAAGTATGCACAGCGAATCAAAGCGCCTTAACAAACTGGTACATGATTTGCTGCTTTTAAATAAACTTGACCGTACGCCTCATGTTGAGCTTCAGAAAGGATGCCTGGACCGCGTTATAAACGATATGGAACCGCAACTGAGTATTCTGGCCGGCCATAGGAAACTGAGCTTAAATATAAGTTCCGGCATGAAGTGCCAGTATAATACCGATCAAATGAAACAGGTAATTCTAAATCTGTTTCAAAATGCGGTTCAGCATACTGATCCGGAAAATGGTCATATACAAATATCATTAACGGAAAAGGATAATGAAATTGAATTATCCATTCAGGATAACGGACCAGGTATCAGTGAGACCAATCTTCCTCATGTCTTTGAACGCTTTTACCGCAGTGACAGCTCACGAACCCGTCAATATGGCGGCTCCGGGCTGGGGCTGGCCATAACTCAATCTATTGTCGATGTTCACGGCGGAACCATAAATGTTATAAGTGCAGAGAACGAAGGCTGTACCTTTCGGGTACGTCTCCCCGCGATTTCAACCGGAACATAGTGATTTAAAAACCATCCTGCTTAGCCCCTGGAACTGGCATCAAAAGCACCCCGGTGGTTACTCTTCAGCCTGGGTGTACTAGAATTTTGCTCCCCTCCATTTCGCACCACTCTATATTTAGTCTAGAAATATGTGTTATTATGATGAATGATGTATTAAACTTATGGGAAGATGTAAAGCGAGTGTTAAAAAATTGGGGGGACCGAAATGAGAAAAACTATTGCTGTATTTCTGATTATGATCAGCCTTTTTAGCCTGGCCGGGTGCGGTCAGGAAAAGAAAGCCGCTGAAACCGACAAGACTGCCAAGACTATAACCATTGGAATCATGCCGGATGTGGAATCGATACCATTTATTATCGCTGAAAAGAACGGATATTTTAAACAAGAAGGAGTTCAGATTAAAATCGAGCCTTTCAAGAGCGCGAAGGATAGAGACAGCGCTTTGCAGAGCGGAAAACTGGACGGCGTCATAACCGATCTGCTGGCTGTAGTATTTGCCAATGAGGGCGGTATTGATCTGCGGCTGATTTCCAGAAACGATGGTAACATTGAACTTATGGCCGGAAAGGACAGCGGCGTTAATTCAGTCCAGGACTTAAAGGGCAAAAGCATTGGCATATCAAGCAATACTATAATGGAGTATTCGCTTGACCAGATGCTGGCCGCAGAGGGAATGAAAGCTGAAGATATAAATAAAGTGGCCATCCCGCAGCTGCCTACCCGGCTGGAAATGCTACAGGGCGGTAAAATCGACGCAGCCATCCTGCCTGAACCTCTGGCGGGAGTTGCTATCAAGAATGGAGCCAAAGTTTTAAACAGCACCGATCAAATGGCCAATAAAGCCGGAGCTATAGCTTTTACGGCTAAAAGTCTGCAGGAAAGTCCGGATGAGATCAAGGCTGTTTTCAGAGCCTATAATGATGCGGTAGAATATCTGGCCCAGGAACCGGCTTCCAGCTATATCGATTATGTTATCGAAAAACAGGGTTTCCCGGCCGGGGTAAAAGATAGTATCCAGCTCCCGCAGTACAGTAAAGCAGAGGCGCCCAGCGCAAAAATATTCAATGATGTTGTACAATGGATGAAAAATAAGCAGCTCATTAAGGGAGACTATGAATATAAAGATCTGGTCGCTGAAAATGTTTTGAGGTAATGTTTTAGTGATTGCAATTAAAAATCTTTCCGTAAAGTATCGGGCCAAAAACCAGGAAGTGCTGGCTCTCGACCGTATAAATATTGATATCGATACCGGGGGAATCTATACATTTATCGGACCGTCCGGCTGTGGCAAGTCTACCTTTCTTTATGTTCTTTCGGGTATACTGAAGGATTATACGGGCAGTGTCTTAATTGATGGCAAGAACATCGATCCTGGAATCCAGCGCATCGGGCTCATATTACAGAATTACGGCCTGTTGCCCTGGAAAAATATCTATAAAAATACCTTGCTGGGGTTAAAAATAAAAAACCAGCCGGTTGAGGACCAGTACCGGGATTACATTATCAGGAAGTTGGGTATTGATAAGCTCCTGGATCGATACCCGAAAGAATTGAGTGGTGGCCAGCAGCAACGAGTGGCGATTGCCCGGGCTTTTCTGTTAAAGCCCGACTTGCTGCTGATGGATGAACCCTTTTCGGCCTTGGATGCTATTACCCGGGAAGAAATGCAGGAGCTTTTCCTGAATATCTGGAAAGAAAATAGCGTAACCACTGTTTTTATTACCCACAGCGTAGACGAAGCACTTTATCTCGGCAGTAAAATCGTGGTTTTCTCACCTTCCCCCGGCCGGATCCTGGAGGTTTTTGATAATCCCTGCTTCCAGCTGGATAATGTAAGGTATAGAGACGAATATTATGCCATGTCCAATAAATTAAGAAAAATACTAAAGGATTCTCACCAAGCTAACCGGTCGGCTTTTGCTTAATGCCGGCTTCAGGTCAATATTTAATGAAGGATGATCAAGTTGTCCAAATCTAAATGGCAGGGAGCCCTGTACGGCTTTATTGCTGTAATCATTCTGTGGTATGCATTATCGGTCACTTTAAAAATTCCCATTGTTCCTTCACCGGTGGCCGTTTTCATAAATATTCTGGCCATATTTAAAACTAAAATGGAGATACATGCTTTATACAGCCTGGGTCGTATTACAGGAGGTATAGTTGTATCCATCCTGATCGGAGTACCTTTGGGCTTTTTGATGGGGTATTTCGCCAAAGTCGATAAAGTGCTGTCTCCCTTGGTGTACTTTACCTATCCTATCCCTAAAATAGCCCTGCTTCCCATAATAATGCTGCTTTTTGGCCTGGGTGAAGGCTCCAAGCTAATCATGATAGTATTAATAGTGATATTTCAAATCATTATTACCGCGCGTGATGCGGTTAAAGGTATTCCCCCGGAAATATATCGTTCGCTCCAGTCCCTTGGTGCCAGCAGGCGGCAAATGTTCACCGAGATTATTGTCCCGGCTTCCCTTTCCAAAGTTTTAACCGCGACTCGCCTGGCACTCGGCACCGCCGTGTCTATTCTCTTTTTCACCGAAACCTTTGGTACCGAATACGGCATGGGCTATTTTATAATGGACTCCTGGATGCGGGTAAACTATCTCGATATGTATGCCGGCATCGTAGTTCTAAGCTTTATGGGATTCTTTATATTCACGGCCATTGATATAGCGGAAAACTATATCTGTTCTTGGCAGTAAGATCCCCGCCATTTTATCGCTCCCCACCTGCACTTTCTATCCTGTTGGAGGAAAAAGCCTTTAATAGCCGGTCAGGGCTTTATGAGGGTCTCCCATCTATTCTGAATAAACAGGAGATTTTACCGGGAAATAAAGATGGCGGGCGCAAAGGCGGAGGTATGAGACGGAGATAATACCTGAATCAGACCTTTTTTACAGATGCTCCCGCTTTAAGGGTATCCTTTACCGGACATAGTTCTTCTGCCTGTTCCACCAGTTTTTCAATCTGCTCGGCCGGAGCCGGAGAATCCACTATTACCTGATAACGAATATCCTGAACTCCGGTACGAATACCGGAAGAGCGGCTGATCATGCCTTCTTTATCCATATCGCCTTCAACTATGACCTGCAGATCATTAATTTCAATCCGCTGTTTGGAAGCCAAACTGGCTATAGTCTGAGTCAGACAGGCTCCCAGGGAGGATAAAAGCATAGCTACCGGCGTTGGTCCCTCACCTTCTGCGCCGGTGTCATAAGTTATCAAATGTCCGCCCATGTCAGCCGTAGACTTAACCCCGGTATGATCCCAATTAACAGCAGCCGCATATGTTTTTTTCTTCTTCATATCAATATCCCTCTTTTCAAATCTATGCTTTATACTTAACATACCTGATATTGGTCAATTATAAACTAAGTTATTCAGATCCTTCAACTATCCTATATTTAAGATTCCTTGCCCCCATAGTAATGCCGCTCTTTAGTCCGGGTGGGGTACCCATAGGCTTAGCATTGACGAATTTTGCAGAACCCATTATATTATATATGTAGACTAGTAGTGACTGTAGGAAAAAATGATACCAATCGTACAAATGATCAATATTACATGGGTAGGACGGCAGCAAGGTAAATGCAATATGGTGTTCTTGGCTCCTGTCCGGGAGTTTTTTTATTTTTCTGATCCAGCCCGCTACTGCTATGAAAAAGGACAGGAGGTCGAGAGGATGAAAAAAGTTGTTGTATCGTTATTAATGTTTCTGATGATTGCCGGTATGGCAGGTTGTGTAAGCCAGGGAGATACTAATAAAGCGGCTGAAAAAGATAATGCCAAAGTAAAAGTGGGAATTATTCAAATCGTTGAGCACCCGGCTCTGGATGCTGCCCGCAAGGGATTTCTAGATGAGCTGGCTCAAAAAGGTTACAAGGAAGGCGAAAATCTGGAAGTTGATTACCAGAATGCCCAAAATGATCAGAGTAATCTGCAAACCATCGCACGCCAACTGGCACAGGAAAAATGTGACTTGATCCTCGCTATTGCCACTCCATCAGCAGTAGCTATGGCCAATGAAACCAGTGAAATTCCGATATTAATTACGGCTGTTACTGATCCGGTATCAGCCAAACTGATTGAGAGCAATGACAAGCCGGGAACCAATGTCACCGGGACTACTGATATGAATCCGGTTAAAGACCAGTTGAAGTTAATCAAGGACATTGTACCAAATGCTAAAAAAGTAGGAATAATTTATAACTCCAGTGAGGTTAATTCGCAGGTCCAGGTCAAAATAGCTGATGATGCGGCGCCGGAACTGGGTCTGAAGCTGACTAAGGTTACGGTTACGGCCAGCAGTGAAGTCATGCAGGCAGCCCAGTCCCTGGCGGGAAGAGTAGATGCCATTTATCTGCCTACCGATAATATGGTTATTTCTTCGCTGGCCTCAGTGGTTAAAGTCGCGGAAGCAAATAAAATACCCGTTATCTCAGGTGAGAGCGAATCGGTCGCGAGCGGCGCCCTGGCTACCGTAGGTATTGACTATTACAAATTGGGACAGACCACCGGTGATATGGCCCTGCGGGTAATAAAAGGTGAGAAACCTCAGGATATGGCGATCGAGAAACAGGAAGGCACGGAACTGGTTCTTAACCTTAAAGCTGCTAAAAATATGGGAGTTACTATTCCTGAAAGTATTATAAGCAAAGCCAAGAATGTTATAAAGTAATAACGAATAAGGTAAAAAAGGTGATAAATTTGACTGCAAGTATCTGGGTTGGAGCACTGGAACAAGGCTTATTATATGGAGTAATGGTCCTGGGAGTATATATTACTTTTCGAGTCTTGGACTTTCCTGATTTAACGGTTGACGGTAGTTTTACACTGGGAGGAGCAGTTGCCGCCCGTCTCATTTATAGCGGATACAGCCCCTGGCTGGCTACCTTTATGGGTCTGGCGGCAGGACTGATAGCAGGTCTGTGTACCGGTTTGCTGCATACCAAAGTACGGATTGCGCCATTATTGGCCGGTATTTTAATGATGATCGCGCTTTATTCCATCAACCTGCGGGTTATGGGCGGCAAATCCATGTTATCCCTGTTGCGTATTGACACTGTTTTCACGGATATTACCCTATTGGGTATACCCAAACAATTGGTGGTAATAACTTTAGGCCTTGCCTTTATAATTGTGATATGTTATCTCATGTTCGTATTCCTACAGACCGAAGTGGGTCTGGCTTTACGTGCTACCGGGGATAATGAACAGATGATCCGCAGTCTGGGGGTAAATACTCATTACTCCAAAGTCGTCGGGCTTTCACTGGGTAATGGGCTGGTAGGTTTATCCGGTGCACTGGTAGCCCAGTATCAGAGTTTTAGTGATGCCGGTATGGGAATCGGGATGATTGTAGTGGGTCTGGCCTCAGTAATAATGGGTGAAGTGGTTATAGGTAATAAAACCTTGCGCCGTACTTTAATAGCAGTAGTAATCGGATCGATTATTTACCGCATAGTTATTACCTTTGTAATGAGGATAGGCCTGCCTGCCACGGACTTGAAGTTATTTACGGCGGTTCTGGTTATACTGGCCATGGCGATGCCGATTGTAAAAGAAAAGCTGCCCGCCGGAAAAGCAAGTGAAAGGTGAGTGGGAAGATGCTGTCATTACAAGGATTAAAAAAGACTTTCAATCCCGGTAGTATTAATGCCAAAATCGCGTTAAACGAATTATCCCTGGAGCTGAAGCCGGGGGATTTCGTCTGCATAATTGGGGGAAATGGAGCGGGTAAATCTACCTTATTGAATAGTATTGCCGGGGCATTCCCGGTGGACCGGGGCAAAATCGTAATTGATGGGCAAAATGTAGAAAATCAGCCTGAATACGCGAGGGCATCGTTTATTGGCCGAGTATTTCAGGACCCCATGATGGGTACGGCCGCGTCCATGACCATCGAAGAAAACCTGGCCATGGCTGTAAAAAGAGGCAGCCGTCGTTGTTTGCGCCGGGCGATCAGTTCCCAAGATCGGGTGTTTTTCAGCGAGCAATTGAGTTTACTGGGACTGGGGCTGGAAAACCGCCTGTCGACCCGGGTGGGGCTGCTCTCAGGAGGACAGCGCCAAGCTCTAACCCTGTTGATGGCTACCCTGGTTCCGCCCAAATTATTATTACTGGATGAACATATCGCTTCATTGGACCCGGGCACAGCCCAGATAGTTCTGGATTTAACCCAAAAAATAGTAAGCAAAGAAAAGCTGACGACTTTAATGGTCACTCACAACATGGAAGACGCTCTCAGCATCGGAAATCGGACGATTATGATGCATGAAGGGCAGATCATCCTGGATTTGACCGATAAACAACGTAAAAACATGTCCATAACTGATTTACTGGATATGTTCAAAAATGCCAGTGGGGTGTCCATGGCCAATGATCGGATGCTTTTAGCTAATTAACAGGCCATGGCCGTAGGCCACGACCGCCTATGAAAATACGTCATCCTGAGTGTTAACGAAGGATC